>CAZXBK010000040.1:23285-25882 GCA_964638765.1 uncultured Synechococcus sp.
TAGTTGCCAATATCAACCGTAAAAGGATGTTGCTCTTCCTTGGGAAGGTCGTGGTTGAGGGTAATATTCGTCAAATATTGCAATGCATCAATATTAGCGCCCCGTTCACCAATCAAACGCATGATCTGCGCCTCAGACAGGTCTTCGTGACTAATCTTTAGCCAGAAGCCTTCTCCCCCTTCCGCTTCGGGCTGAACTTCAGCGGCGACAGAAGCTGGTAGCGCGATTAATTGAAGCAACTCTTCTAACCACTGCTGACCTTTTTGGATTTTGGTATCACTCATATCTTAGTTATCCTGACGTCTTTTCTTTGCGTTTTGAGCTTTTGCGCTCAAAGGGTAATGTTTCACGACCCTTGCTTGATTTTTCTTGTTCGTCGACAAGCTTTTGGAGATTTTCGGGGAGCGGTTCCTTGGTCAAAATAAAGGTTTGAACCGTTTGGAATGCGTTGGCGATCGTCATGTACATCAAGACACCAGCGGGAAGGGGGAAGAATAAGAACATTCCAGAGAAAATTAGAGGAGTAACTTTATTTACTGCCTGCTGAGCTTGAGCTTTTTCGTCACCGCCATCTTTGGTGGACTGTTGTGAACCACCGGAGATGGTTTGGTTAATGTAAAGGCTGACACCGAAGAAGAGCACCATACCGAGAATATCCCAGTGGATACCATCTTCGCCTTTCACACCGATACGACCGAGGGCTTCAATAAATAAAAATCCTTTGTTTGCGGCGATACCGGGAATTGTGACCTGCACTGTTGCGTCACCCGGTTCTAAAGCAATTAAGCTACCGTCATCATTCAGTTGGATGCGCTCTTGACCCTTCGTAATCTCAAATTGGGGTTGTAGATCGTTATCCGGGAATTCTGCGGCGATCGCACTGTAGGGCTTTCCTTCTTTACTTTGAAGAGCAAACTGAATTTCCTCACCTACACCAACTTTGTTACCTGTGGGAAGAGACAAGGTAATGGGGTAGTGAACGCTGCTGTCGAAGTAAACGTTTTGAGTTTTAACCGTTGACGGTTGAATCTGCACCTGTTCCATTTTCTCGGTGGGGAGAATTTGGAGATTAGCGGTGTAGTTAATATTGGCAAAGGGTGTGCCGCGTAGCGTTGCGAACAAGGCAAACAGGATCGGCATCTGCAACACAATCGGTAAGCAGCCAGCGAGAGGATTCCCAAATTCCTTGTAAACCTCAGACATTGCTTCCTGCTGTTTCGCAGGTTCGTTCTTATAACGCTCTTGGATTTCCTTAACGCGCTTTTGCATGAGGGGCTGGGTAATCTTTGTCCGTCTCATGCTACGAATCGATTTAGCGCTTAGGGGATATACCGCAAAGCGAATGACGAGGGTGAGGGCGATGATTGCAAAGCCATAACTTGGCACAATACCGTAGAAAAAATCTAGGATTGGCAACATCACATTGTTTGATAAAAATCCGATCCCAAAATCCATGCTTCTGAATAGTTGTCTAACTGTGAGTTGATAATGCCAGTTTAAGTGTTTTAGTTGCTGTTTTTAAATTGGCGGGTAAAAAAATAATGGGGAATTACCGTCTTTTCGTTCGTAATTTCCCCACAGTTATTTTAAATAAATGAGTTTTTTAAACTTTTAGATGTCAAAATCTAAGCGGCGATCGCCTCGATGGGAACACCGGTACGATCCGATGCCTTCTGGGCAATGTGGTCGTAAATTTCACGGAATTTCGGCATAGAGCGCAACTCAAGACGGCTACCATCTTGGAGCGTCACAATGAGATCGCCATACAAGCCTAGACCACGGGGAATCTTTGCCACCTTACGAACTTCACTGTAAATAATGTCAGTACGATCCCGGCCATTCCAGCCACCAGTGACAGAAATACGACGGGATGTGATGCGGTAACGCAGCCAGAGTGCCCTGACAACTGCCCCGACGGTGAGGGGAAGGAAAATCAAGGTAAAACCCATCAAAATACTGATGATGAGATCACCAATGTGGGGACCGCCTTCATAAATAACGTCTTCTTTAATGCCCATAAAGCACCTCGGCTTTTATTAGTAACTGTTTTAATTCTCGCAAAAAATCTTCATATTCGCATTTCGCAGAGCCCGAACGCACAATGATAATCAGTTGCCAATGTCCCTGCATATTAGGTAGAAACATGCGGCAGATATGACGCAGGCGACGCTTGATTTTATTACGAACCACCGCTCTCTTACTCACCTTACGGCTGATGCTGATGCCAATTTGAGTTGGCTGCTCAGTGAAAGTTGTGCGTTGGACAATTAAAACGAGTTGCTTGCCATGAAAACGTTTTCCTTGCCTATAAACTGTTCGGAAATCTCGCCAATTTTTTAGCCGATGTGCTTTCGGAAGTCCCACAAAAACTGAGTGAAGGAGACGCTTTTTGTCCCCTCACTAAAATAAATCATTCTATTTAGTGCGATTAGACGCTGAGACGATGACGACCTTTCTTGCGACGTGCACGAATAACGCTTCTGCCAGTGTGGCTACGCATGCGAGCGCGGAAGCCAGATGTTCTTTTCTGTTTGCGGACTGCACCGCCTAGGGTTCGCTTAGTCATAACTTACGAAGTCCTCCTTGATTTCTTAATT
>CAZXBK010000041.1:0-25419 GCA_964638765.1 uncultured Synechococcus sp.
CGATCGCCCCCAGCTAGAATTTCTAAAAAAACTCACGCCAATTCAACTCCTCGCAGCCGTTGCTCAAACTGAGTAAGCCTTAATTTTTGGGCATTATCTTCCTTTCCGAAAATAAATAGCGGTAAACTAGCAACTATTGCGAATTGTTAACTAGCTCGGACATTAACCTGAAAATGACTGCTACCGCTGAAATTTCCGCCCCAGAATACGACGTAATTGTAATTGGCTCCGGCATCGGCGGGCTGGTCACAGCAACACAACTCGCAGCAAAAGGCATCAAGGTTCTTGTCCTCGAAAAATATCTCATTCCCGGTGGCAGTGCAGGCTATTTTGAACGGGAAGGCTATCGCTTTGACGTGGGCGCATCGATGATTTTTGGTTTCGGCGAACAGGGAACCACAAATCTCCTCACCCGTGCTCTCGACGCAGTGGGCATGAAAATTAACACCATCCCCGACCCTGTGCAAATTAATTACCATTTGCCGAACGATCTCAATATCCGTGTCCACCGTGATTACGAAGAATTTCTCCAAGAATTAATCGCCCGTTTCCCCCACGAAGAGCAGGGCATCCGCAAATTTTACGGCGAATGTTGGGATGTATTTAACTGCCTCAACAGCATGGAATTACTGTCCCTCGAAGAAATCAAATATCTGCTCCGCGTCTTTGCCCAAGAGCCATTATCCTGTCTTGGTCTCCTCAAGTATCTCCCTCAAAATGCTGGCGATATTGCTCGCCGCTACATTAAAGATGAAGAGCTGCTGAAATTTATCGATATGGAATGCTATTGCTGGTCTGTGGTTCCAGCTGAACTCACACCGATGATTAACGCGGGTATGGTATTCAGCGATCGCCACTATGGCGGCATCAATTATCCGGAAGGCGGCGTTGGTCAAATTGCCCTCAAACTCGTCGAAGGTCTAGAAAATCATGGTGGAAAAATCGAATATTCCGCCAATGTCTACAAAATTTTGATGGAAAACGGAAAAGTGACTGGTGTTGAAACCGTTAATGGCAAAACCTTTAAGGCAAAAAAAATCATTTCCAATGCCACTCGCTGGGATACCTTTGGCAAACTTTTGCCCACTGACGACAAACCGAAATTTGAACAGAAATGGGAAGAAAACTATAAAAAATCCCCCAGCTTTTTAAGCCTGCACCTCGGCGTTAAGGCAGATTTATTGCCCGAAGATGCCGATTGTCACCACATCTTTTTAGAAGATTGGCAAAACATGGAAGATGAGCAGGGCACAATTTTTGTCTCCATTCCGACCCTACTCGATCCGAGCCTAGCCCCGGAAGGCCACCACATTATTCATACTTTTACGCCGAGTTTTATCGATGAATGGACGGGTCTATCGCCCCAAGACTACGAAGCAAAAAAAGACGAAGCTGCCAATAAATTAATCCAGCGTTTAGAAACCATATTCCCCGGCATCACCGAGAAACTCGACTATATGGAAGTTGGTACACCTCGCACCCACCGCAAATTCCTGGGGCGCGTTGACGGCTCCTATGGCCCCATTCCCCAGAAAAAACTGCTAGGTTTGCTTGGCATGTTTAATCTCAACAATCTCTGGCCGAAGGTCAACAAGACTGAAATTAATGGTCTGTACTGCGTCGGCGATAGTACTTTTCCCGGTCAAGGACTTAATGCCGTAGCTTTTTCTGGCTTTGCCTGTGCCCACAAAGTCGCCACTGAGCTAGGTCACTAGAAGAGTAATTTTATAGAAAACGCTTGAGCACTTCTACTGTTTCTCGCCCAGTTTTTTCCCAACTAAATAACTTTGCACGAGCTAATCCAAGCTCAGATAATTCTGCTCGTAATTGAGAATCAGCCGCCACCTGCTCCATCGCATCGGTAATTTCAGCAGTATTGTAAGGATCAACTAAAATTGCCGCATCTCCAGCAACTTCAGGCATAGACGCGAGATTCGACGTGATTACAGGTGTACCGCATCCCATTGCCTCAAGAATCGGTAATCCAAACCCTTCCCACAACGATGGAAAAACTAAGGCGATCGCCTCAGAGATAATTCTCGGTAAATCTTCATAGGGAACATAATCGAGAAATTTCACCCGACTACTTAAACCTAATTCTGTAATTTTTTGACGCAATGCAGGTGTGTGGCGAGGATGCTCAGAACCAACTAGCCATAACTCGGTCTCGTCACCAAATTTTCCGTTTTTGAAAGCCTTTATGATTCGTGCAATATTTTTATGAGGATCATGACGGCCAACATATAGAAAGTATGGAGGACTTGCTGAACCCTTTAAAACGGGAGTGGGTTGGAAATGCTCTTGGTCATAGCCCAACAAAATTGGACTGATTTTTTTCGCAGGTACGCCGCAGAATTTCACAATGTCCCTTGCCGTAGCCTCAGAATCACAAATTACATGTTCTGCTTGGCGAGAAACTTCTGGTACGTAAAACTTGTTATATAGATATAACAGTGATTTCCAATTTGGAAAGCGTAATGGAATAAGGTCGTGAACAGTTACAATGCCTCGGCAATTTGTCCATAACGGTAACTCAGGAACAGGTGAGAAGAGTAAGCTCGCGTTTAATGTGGCGTATTTTCTTGGAACATCGAATTGCTTCCAAGCTATACGAGTCAAGTGACTATACTTGTTTTGTGTTTTATTAGCCTTGAGTCCTTTCTCAGTGTGCAAATCAATTGCTACAATTTCCACCTCATCTACAACATTGAAGCAATCTAAAATTTTCTGGGTATAATTCCCAAGACCAGTGTTATTTTCTGTGGCAATAGAAAAATCAAATAAAACTTTTTTGTCAGTTTTTATTCTAATTTTGTTCATTTTGAATTAAACATAAAACTGTTTTGTATTGAGGCATTACAGAATAATTTGCGACTCTGTTCCAAACTTCATTTCTGTTGAAAAAATTTGTTTGTTTTAATCGCCTCAGTAAGCTCCGTTGCTTGTTTCATTAACGTTTACTTTATAGTGCGAATCCCACTCAACTTGAAAGAATACCTTGTTCTGTAGCTCCTCAGGATGAGGCTTAGTATCAATAATGAAATGGTAAATTACCGCACATTCAAAAGAGAACAGCAAAAGCACGCTCAAAGTAATTTATTCACTCGCCGATGTCAGCTTGACTTAGTTGATGATTCACTTTAATTAAAGGATTCGGCCCAGTTTTTCGCCCACGCAAGCGTTTTATGGACTTCTTCAATGGTTGGCGCTTCGCAATAAAGACGTAAAACAGGTTCAGTGCCACTAAAGCGAATAAGTAGCCAACTTTGGTCTTCAAGGCGGAATTTATAGCCGTCTTTTGTGCTGCAATCTAATACTTTCTTCTCAGCAATTACTGTCGGCGTATTGTCTTTTAGCTCGGCAAGCAGGCGATCGCGGATGGAAAAATCCTTAAGGTGCAAATCAATACGATCATAAACAGACGAAAAGCCAACTTTATCGAGAAGTCCTTGGTAAATATCCCCTAGGTCTTGCTCTGATGTGGCGATCGCCTCTAAAACGTACAACGCGGCTAATAAGGCATCCCGCTCTGGAATATGGTGACCATAACCGATACCACCAGACTCTTCGCCACCGAGTAAGACTTTTTCGCTTAGCATCCGCTCGGCAATATATTTGTAGCCAATGGGCGTTTCAAATAGGGGCAAATTGAAGCTTTCACTCAACAGAGGAATGAGATCCGAGCCACTGACTGTTTTCACAACTTCGCCGCCGTAGCCACGATTCTGAGAGAGGTGCGCTAATAAAACTGGAATAAGTTTTTGGGAGCTGAGAAAATTCCCCGCACTGTCTACTGCTGCGATACGATCGCTGTCACCATCAAAAACGAATCCTACTTGAATTGCATCAGGATTTTTTGCCTTCGCAGAGCGAATCACGCGTTTTAACTGGGACAAATTTTTCTCTAGTGGTTCCGGTGCCCGCCCGCCAAACAAAGGATCAGGCTCGCAATTCACTTCTTGGATTGTTTCATTCAGCAACTGGGTTAAACCGCCTGACGCTGCACCATACATCACATCAGCAAACACCTCGAGCTTCCCGGCGGCGATCGCCTCCCGAATTTGGGTAACATCTACTAATTTTTGTAGTCCTTCGCAATAGTCTGCCCAAGGGTCAAAGTATTCTAGAGAGCCGTTTGTCGCGCCACTGGGAGTAATGCCAGCATCCAGTTTCGCTTCGATTTGTGTCGTAATTTCGCCGGAAACCGAGCCTCCAAACGCCCCTTTTACTTTTAAGCCTAGATAGCCTGCCGGGTTGTGGCTTGCCGTCATGGCGATCGCCCCCAACGCCTGTTGATGATGGGCAGCGAAGCTTAAGGCGGGTGTCGGCGAAAAGCAGTTGGCTAACTTTACTGTAAATCCTTCTCCTTGGATGGCTTCGGCTGCAGCTAGGGCAAACTCATTCGCTAAAAAACGGCGGTCGTAGCCCACAACAATAGTATTAGAAGTCGCTTGCTCACCATAATTTTCTTTGAGGACATAGGCGGCGGCGATCGCCACTCGTTGAACCCGCTCAAACGTAAAATCAGCTGCAATGATGCCACGCCAACCGTCAGTGCCAAATTTAATTGGTTTCTTGCTTGGAATAGACATCGCGCTTCGGCTCCTATGGACAAACTTTCAATTCTGCTAAAAGGATGCCAAAGGTCTATTCATATTGTCAATTCGGTCACTCTAAATTACATGTATTAAAAAATAAGTTCTTAAAAATCTTGTAAAGCTAAAGTGAAATATCTAGAACAAATAAGATTAATTTAACTACCAACACAGAATCTTTATAGTCAGTCAACGAATAAAGAGCTTTAATAAATAACAGATTTTACTGACAAAGTAACCACGGCAAAGCCTCTAGTTTGAACGTTAGGCGCGATAGATGTGAGGCGACGCCCCTCGCTACAAAGCAGTTGGTTGATAATAGAATGAACGATTTAATTGCATCTAAGTATTTTCCCTTAATCATTGAGTGATGATAGTGATGTCAACGACCTACTAGAGCAGGTATATTTTATTAGTATCGAACCAAAAGTTTATGGGGATTCCATCAAGTATCTCCAAGGCTCTACCACCTCTTCTGTTTATGTTTTTTAGCTCGCGTTTGTATCGGGTGTGGATTTGGATTTGTTCTCCATTGATTGTGGTGCTACCAATCTCCGGCTTCGCTCAGATTGTGGAGGATGCGAACCCGAATACTTCGACGCAGACTAGGGTACAGACAAATATAGCGGGCGATCGCCACACGATAGACCAAGGTCGCTTTTCTAGTGACGGCACTAATGTTTTCCATCATTTCAGTCAATTCGATCTACCCACTGACAATACCGCCATCTTTGACTTACAAGATACTCCGGCGATCGTTAATATTCTCAATCGAGTCCTTGGCAATAATCCATCGGAAATCAATGGTGCTCTCGAAATCCTCGGCGGCAATAACCCCAATTTATTTTTGATTAACCCTGCGGGTGTCATTTTTGGTGAGAATGCCAGCCTCAATATTCCCGGTGATTTCACTGTCACCACTGCGGATAATATCCAATTCGGAGATGAAACTTGGCTGGGAGACAGCGATGCGGCTAATTATGCAAATTTTAATGGTGTGCCGACGGGCTTCGAGTTTCTACAAACGGCAGGCATTATTCTCAGTGGCGCAGATTTAGCGGTTGCCGATGGCCAATCTATCAATTTCGTTGCCAACGGCATCGTTAATAAAGGCAATTTAACAGCGACTGATGGCAGTATTACCCTAACTGCATTACCAAAAACAGGTATGGTCAAACTATCTCAAGCAGGTAATTTATTAGATTTAGAATTTATTCCAAACTCTAATAGTGAAGTCATAACGCCCCTCGATTTTGCTCGCTTATTAACAGGTAATGACCTTGATTTAGACCCTGTTGAATTTGCCCTAGACATCACAGTTGAGAACGATTTATTACAGCTTCCTTCTGGTATTTCTTTGCCTCAAACCTCCGGTATTTTATTCTCGGAAAGCGCATTAAATACAAATACGGGCAATGTGGCGATCGCCGGATTGCAGGTGGGGACAAATGCCAGCATTTCAGGTCAAAGCTTAAATCTTAATGCGGCTCAAACCTTTATTTTATTACCTGACGGGAGTTTAGATTTTGCAAATGGTGATGTGGCGATCGCCGCTAGCAGTGTTGGGATATATGACAGCATCAATGCCAATTCACTGACATTAGATGCTCCTGACGGTTTAGAAGTCACCACACCTTTTAATGTAGCTGATTGGTCAATTACGACAAACGAAGTTGAAATTGGAACGCCACAAAGTACCACCACAATTGATGTTGCAAATCCTTTTTCTACTGATTTAACGACGAGCTATCTTGACACTGTCTGGCTAAACCAATCACTGATCTCTGGCGACGGTAGCATCATTAGTGAGAATGGTAATATTACGCTTAATGCCAATCTTCAAATAGATAATATTAGCGATAGTCAGCTTAGTTTTAACTCTGCCCAAAAGCTAACTTTAGATGGGGCGATAAATCCTAGCTCAAACCAGTTAGGAAAACTATCTTTAGTTCTTAATAGCCAAGATGATTTAACGGTTAATCAAAATATTCAAACAGATGGCGGTGACATCACTCTAGAATCGGGAAGCCATACTTTTATCAATGCAGATATTGATGTTGGCTCTGGAGAGCTTTTCTTTACATCAGATATTCAGATTGGAGATATTACTTTAGGTAGTTCAGAGACAAAAAAAGTTGAGTTTCAAGGTCAAGTTAATGGCGATAGTGACTTGACTATCACGGCTTCGGAAATCACTTTCCTTGATGCTATTGGAGAGAATACTCCTCTAAATAACATTTCTCTGAATACAGACGACATTAATATCGGCGATCGCCTGTTTAACAACGGGGAATTTAGGTTGTCCGCTCTATCAAATAGTACGGGACTTACCCTAGGCTCTGATGTAGAAGATAGTCGTCTTAACCTATCTGATCTTGAAATTAGTAGACTGGCAGGTGATTTGAGTGAACTGACTTTTATCGCCCCAGAAATTGAAATTTTTAGTGATTTAAGTTTCAGTGATGAACTCACCTTAGAGGCAACATCCGGAAATATCCAAGCTAATAATTTTGAGCTTCAGGCTCCCAAAGCATCGTTGACGGCTGGGGAAAATGTAGCCTTAGGTTCAGTTCAGGCAACAGATCTAAATCTCACAGCAAATGGCAACATTACCAGTGATAATCCGCTGGCGATCGCCGGGCTACTCACAATAAATACTGACGCTTCAGTAACACTAGATAATAACAATAATGATTTTAATCAAATTGATTTGGTACGAGCAAATAATGGCTTGATTCGAGATATTAATAATGTTGAGTTTGTTAGTAGTGACATTGCCGGGGATTTGCAAGTTTTTGCCGCATCAATTCAAGCAGCTAATGTCTTAGACTCTTCCGGTTCTCTTGAATTTACGGCGACAGATTTTATTACAACGAAGGATTTAAATGTTGGTCAAGATATCAATCTGAGTGGTAGTAGTATCCAAACTGGCGACTTGATCACTTCGAATGGCAGCGTCGATATTAATTCCATACAAGATATTAACACAGCGAATATTAGCGCAGTAAATACTATTGATTTATCTAGTCAGAACGGCACAATCACAAGTGGCAACATCACAACAAGAGATGATATTAGTATTTTTGCGGCAAATGATCTCTCCGTTGAAAATATTAGTTCCGGTAGAAATACGACATTAAAAAGTGATTTTGGCTCAATAGAAATGAAGAACCTGACAGCTGTAGACAATATTAATATTTTGGCTGCCGACAATATTACGACACGAGATATCACTGCCGGCCAAGTACAGATAAATAGTGAACTAGGCTTAATTCAAACCGATAATATTGTTGCCCGAAATTCCTCTCTAACTTTGACTTCGGAACAAGGTTTAAATACTGATGATTTAACTGCCGCAACCAATATTCAACTGAGTAGTCTTAAGGGGGCGATCGCCACTAAAAATATTTTGGCTAATAACAGTATCAATATTTCTGCCCTTGAAAATCTAGATATTGGTAATACTTCAGGGACTCAAGTTAGGTTAGACAGCACTTCCGGGAGCATTCAAACAGGCAATATCACCGCGACCAACTCATCAGCAACAATAACCGCTGATCAAAATTTAACGACAAAGAATTTAGATGCAACGACAGACATCAATTTAACCAGTCGCAAAGGGGCGATCGCCACAAATAACCTGACTTCTACTAACGGCACAATTAAACTCATCGCAGATAGTAATGTCGATGTTGGACAAATCACTGCAAAGGCAGAAGTTACGGCCACAGCAGAACGCGGCAATCTCAAGACCACAGACATTAGCACTCAAGGTAAGGCGATCGCCCTCACCGCAGGCGACGAAATTCAAAGCGGCAATCTCACTAGCAAATCAACAACCGAAAATGGCGGTGATGTCACTGTAAAAGCAATTCAGGCGATCGCCACGGGCAATATTGATAGTAGTTCTGTCGCTGGCGACGCTGGAGATGTTTTTATCGACCCCATTGGCGATATCCAAATAGGCTATGTCAACGCAGAATCTCTTTTAGGCAGAGCTGGTGATGTGGAGATGATTGCAGGGCGGCATATTCGTCTGACCGAAACCTTTGAAGCAGCCAGTGGCGATCAGGCTAGTATTTCGACCATCGGTGGTACAGAAAATGGCGAAATTAATTTGTCCCACGGCGGCGGCGACAACCAAAAATTTCAAGTTGGCGACAGTAGCGTTAATGGTAGTGCTGGTGCGCTAGTTCAGGGTGATATCACCATCCCAGAAGGGTCTTCCTTTGAAGCGGACGTCGATACCGTCAACATTAAGGCCTTTCGTGCCGAAGATTTTCCGCAAACATTACCTAGCCCGAGAGCCTTACAAGTCGAAGCATTTTCCGTGGACTTTTTTAAGGACATTACAGTAGAAGATTTGGCGATTAGCGGTGAGGATTTAGCCAATGTAGAGCGACAATTTGCCAATACTTACATCGAAAAATTTAATCTTCAAGAACAAAGTAGCCGTCCCAGCGCTCAAGTAGAAAAAACGCTCAAAAAAATCAAAGCTCAAACCAATACAGAACCAGCCGTTGTCTACGCTTTTTTCCGACCAGACACGAGTACAGATGTCCAGGCAGAGTCACAGGGTGAAGTTGAGTGGCGCTTCCAAGATAAACCCCTAGGACAGGATAGCGATGTGCTGGAACTTGTCATGGTGACGGCGGATGGTAACCGGGTGCGTCGACGTATCCGTGGTGCGACTCGCCAAGAAGTCGTCTTTCAAGCCAATCGCTTTTTTAGTCACGTTACTAATCTGCGTTTACGTAATGCCTATCTGTACTCGGCACGGGAGTTACACCGTATTTTAGTAGAACCCCTAGAAGCTGAAATGAAAGCGGCAGGAGTAGACAATCTCACCTACATTATGGATTCCGGTTTACGGGTACTTCCCCTAGCGGCGCTCTACGATGGGCAGCAGTTTTTGGTGGAGAAATATAGTCTTGGTACAATGCCGAGCTTTGAGTTGACGAATACAAACTATGTCAATCTCAACGATAGTTCTGTCCTTGCCATGGGCTCATCTGAATTTGAGGATACTTTGGATTTACCCGCAGTGCCCCTAGAGCTAAATCGGGTGCGTGCGCAGGTCGGTGATGGTGAGATTTTCCTTAATGAACAGTTTACGGTGGAAAACCTTGTGGCCGCACGCCGTGACACTCCCCACAACATCGTCCATTTGGCGACCCACGGTGAATTTTTACCCGGTAATCTGGATAATTCTTACATTCAGTTTTGGGACGAACGGCTTACTTTACAGGATTTGTCGAAGCTGGAATTAAGTAATCCGGTTGTCAACTTACTTGTTCTGTCTGCCTGTCGCACAGCCCTAGGAAATCAAGATGCTGAGATGGGTTTTGCCGGGTTGGCGATCGCCTCTGGTGCGAAGTCTGTTTTAGGTAGTCTGTGGTACGTCAGTGATGAGGGCACTTTAGGTCTCATGAGCGAATTTTATCGCGCCCTAAGAACAACGCCAATTAAAGCAGAAGCCTTACGCCAAGCCCAGTTAGCGATGTTGCGGGGTGACGTAACGTTTAAAAAGAGCACCTTTAATGTGGCGCGCGGAGAAGTAGAACCCCTGCCCCACATTCCGCCAGAATTAGCCGTTGTGACGACTCAAGACTTTTCCCACCCTTACTACTGGAGTGCTTTCAATATGGTGGGCAACCCTTGGTAAAAAAACGTCGTTTCTGAAGGTAAACCATCAGGATTTAAACGTGAGACCACAGCAGGGCAAATCGTTTTAGTGAGCTTTTCCGAATGTTTCAATTTGAGCATTGGGTAGGCGACTCCATTCATTCCAAGAGCCGTCGTAATTTCTCACTTTGGGATAACCAAGAAGATATTTCAGCACAAACCAAGTAGAAGCCGATCGCCCGCCAATTGCACAATAGGGAAAAATGTCTTTGTCTGGCGTCACACATTGTCCGGCGTATAGCTGTTGCAACGCTGCTTTGGATTTATAAGTCCCATCTTCGTTTAGTGCAACCATATGTTCTAAGTGAATGGCTCCGGGAATATGTCCACCCCGCTCGTCTCCTTCTGGAGGTTTACGCATAAAAATTTCACCGCGATATTCTCCGACACTACGGACATCGAGAAATACATAGTCTGGCTGATTGAGGGATGCCTGTGCTTCCGGTAACAATACTCGCAGGCTTTGGTCGATGGTCGGCACAGGATAGGTTGTAGGTGTGACCTGAGCAAACTCTGAGGTAACGGGATAAGCGTTTGCCAGCCATTGTTTGTGACCGCCATTGAGTACCAAAACGTTATGGTGACCGAAAAGCTTCAACAACCAAAAGATCCATGCCCCCACATCGGGAGTGCTGCCGTAGGCAATAACCGTCGTTTCTGGTGTAATACCTGAACGCGATAAGAGATCGGCGATCGCCGTAGGATTTAGATTAATACTGAAATCAGGTTGGAGAAGATCGGTAAGTACATTCCAGAAAATTGCCCCCGGAATATGGGCATCTTTGCAAGGCTCGGGACTCAAATCCACTTCAATAATGCGCACTAACGGATCATTAAGGTGTTCCTTAAGCCACTGGACATCAACTAAAACTTCGGGGTGAGCATACTGAGACATTGCTAGTTCCTCTTGGGGTTCAAGTTAAGATTAGAAAAAGCGATGACTGCCGCCCAGTCCTCAATCGGGTACTCTTTTGCGATGTTTTACTATGGCTGATTCCTTAAAAGTATTGTTTGACTCGATTCAACAACTGCAAAATGAAGAGGAGTTGCAAACGAGTTTCAGCGCAAAAATTGGCAACTATTTCAGCACACAACGCCAAGGCATTTTATTTTTTAACCAGCTTCCTCTAGCCAATAAAAAACTTTCAAAGGTTGTTGAAAAAGCACTGTCAGTTGAAGACAATCCGGTGTTGAGATATTTGACGGAACGCCATGCCCCTGTCCATGAAGCTTTGGTAACATCTCCAAAAACTTGGAAAACGATTTGTCCTCGCCCTGACCATTGGCACGTAATGGCTGGACCGATTGTAAGTAATAGCAAATTAGTGGGAATCGTTGGCTGTACCCGTGGTCGTTCTATGCCAGCATTTAACGACGAAAATTTGGCAGATTTAAGTGCCCTTTGTTTGCATCTATCTGTTTGGGTAACGGAAAGGCGATCGCCCCAAAAACAATTACAACGTCAGCGGCTCACGCCTCGCGAATTACAAATTGCTGAGCTGGTGGCTCTGGGTAAAACAAATGCTGAAATTGGCACAGAGCTTTGGATTACAACAAATTCAGTCAAACAAGCCCTGAAGCGAATGTTTCGCAAGCTTGATGTTTCATCCCGTACGGCAATGGTGACAATGCTTTATTCCACACGAGAATTGTAGAGGAAACGATGACAGAGTGAGCGTGAGAAGAGGTGATGGGAGAGCTTATTAGGGCACAAGATTTATTGGCTTGTCTGTTTGGGTATTTTGCCAACGCTCTAGCCATGCCTGAACTGATGCTTCAAAAGCCTGAATTTCATCAGGATTTAAACCATTGGGGTCAAAGCGATCGCCGTAATAAAGCTGCACGATTTTGTCGAGATCTGCCGCCATTTCCGCCGTCGTTGGATTCTGGGCTAGGTCATTGAGCCATTCTTGGAGAGGTTGAGAGGAGGAACGAGGAAAGCCAAGGTCAGCAAAGGTTTGTTCAATAGGATGAAATTTTGACTGTAGCTGTTGGGCTTTTTTTTGTTTCTTCTGGCGACGTTTGAGAATTTTTCGGGCTAAATTATCTTTTTCGCCGGAGCCGCTAAACCACAGTCTTAATAACAAAATTGGGAGCAGAACCCACCACCATCGCTGGATATTTTCTGGTGTAAAAATGCTGCCAAAAATATTTTTCAGCTGTAACCAAGTCCAGGAGAAAAAGTCACCAATAAATGTAAATCCTTTGGCTTCTTGGTCTTCAATATCTGCCCAATTGGCGGGAGTGGTATCAAAGTTTTGCCACTTGCCATCAACATAAACTAGCGTCCAAGCATGGGCATGGCGATCGCGCACGACATACTGCTGTTCGAGCTGACTAAAATCGTGGACAGAATACCCCACAGCATAGCGGGCTGGAATCCCCATTTCTCGCAGTAAAAGGGTTGTCGCTGTCGCAAAGTATTCACAATGACCTTGTTTTTGATCCAGCAGGAAACTGGCTAAAGGAGTGGGGCGATCGCCGTCGCCAGTGAGAGTGAGAGTATAACTAAAATCTTTCAGGAAAAACCCTTCCACATTGCTGAGAGTCTGGGTTGGGTTAGAGTCGAGGAGATTGTTATCTTGAACGATTTCTTCTAAGGTTTTTGCCTCACTGAGCGGAATATCTAAATCACTTGCAATTGGCGCGATATCGAAGTTCTGATCGAGTTCAAAATCCACTTGATACTGCACATTTTTCTTTTCGGATTCGAGGCGAACCACACCATATTGATTATTTTCGACGGTCTCGGCGGGGAAATTCAGCAACCGAAAGCTTCCAGAAGGTAATTTGGCGATCGCCTTATTTTTTGTAGTTTGGTCGGTGATAATAATGCTGTCGTATTGTGCTGGCTCCGGCTGCCACTGCCAAGTCGCTTTATCACTAGAGCTAATAGTCTGAAACTCGTTTTCTGTGGTGATCCAAAGTCCCCCTTGGTACTTGTTATAAGCCGCTTCCCTCAGTAATCTCGGGACTGGTTGATCGTTAGTCGATTTCACCCGAAAGGCAATTTCATTGGACTGTTTAATGGAGCCAATTTCGCCAAGGGAAGTATTTTGCTGAAAGGGATCCGCTTCCCCTTGGTAAAACCTACTCAGCCAAGAAATAACCTGTTGTTCTGTATATTTGTGGGCTGTTCTAATGCCTAATTGCCCGACAAAACCAAGATTTGCCGCAATTACCATGGCACAAAGCCAAGGCACAAGTTTTAAACGATTTGACCGCAACTGCCACAGTGGAAAGAGACTAATAAAAAGTAATGCAAAATAGAAAGATAAGCCATGTTCAACTTGTCCACTAGCACAGAGAATACAGATAAGAAAGAAGGGGGCAATGGCATCAAAATTGCGGTGTTTTTTTGCAATGGTTGCATCGAATTTTGTAAATAGTAAAAGGCTCCGAAAATTAATTTTTTCGCTATCAGCATAGGTTTGGAGAAAGACAACTGGATAAATTGCCACAGGTAGCCATTGGAAAAAGATACTCAGCGCTTGTAACCAACTACCCGTCACCGCAATAAAGGTATAAACACCAATAATTGCAACGGTTGCCACGCTAGCCGCACGACGAATATCAAGATCAGTAAATCGCCACCGCATCGAAATTAAGGGGTTCACTTCATAGGCGATCACCATCGGTACGGCAAACAACATTTGATTGTTATGCCAACCCCAAAAAATAATGGCTAATCCTAATAGCAAAGGGTTCATTTTAAGGCGATTCATAGGGCAATAAATCTTGCTGAATTTGACCAAGTTGGAGTGGCTGAAAAATTTGTTCTTCTGGGGCAACCATTAATGGGCGATCGCACAATACATAAACCATCAATGGAATCTGAATTTTTTGCAAATATTGAATCAATTTTTTGCGGGAATTATCCCACTCTAGAAAAATACAAATACAGCCACTTAATAGACTTGAACGTTCCATCACTACCGGACTGAGGTATTCAAATTGGCGATCACGGCAGGGTTGAACAGAAGCGAGAATTTCAAGGATATGGTCAGTGCTATTCACGCCTCGACCTGCTGTAAAACAATAGGCTTCCACGCCGACAAACATTAAATCTAGCAACGCTTCTTTCGTTTCAAATTCACAGGCAAAGGACGCAGCGACGGCGATCGCCTCCTCTAGTTTTTCGCTGTAGGGTGCATCGATAAAGGTGTCGAGAATGAGGGCATGGCGCACAAAAAATTCGTCTTGTTCTTCTTTGACGATCGGTTTGCCAGTTTTTGCCCAGCTTTTCCAGTGGATTTTGCGCAATGGATCGCCGGCTCGATATTCCCGCAAGGCTCGAAATTCTTCAGAATCACCTACCGACGACGCAAAGGCCACGCCACCCGATTGATAGCGCCGCGTTCCCGGTAACGAGATGGGCGGCACGTTGTAGCGTTTCGGTAATAGCCACAAAGTTTGGGGTAAAGCACGGGTTTTGAGGCGATGAAATAATCCCAATGGATCTGGGGCAGCGAGGGTATAGCCCGTCAGGTTTAAAGAGCCACGGTGTAACGGTTTAAGGGTTAATGTTGCCTCGATTTGACTATGGGGAGGAATAGGCGGCAGGGCGATCGCCTCAATGGTTGCTAATTGCCGACGGTCGATGAGCCAAAACCATTGCTTGACCGCCAAAATCACATCTGCAAAGGGACGGTTCGGAAACGTCGAAAGATGATCTTGAAATAACCGAAAACTGGGAGCAGGATTTTGAATATTCTCAAAGAGCCTCAAACCGGACTGGGTTTTATTGGTCGGGTTATAAACCGTCACTCGATACTTGAGAGAAATATCCACAGACCCAAAGCGGGGCAAAACACGTTCCACTGTCACTCGAATGCGCGCAAAGCGACTTCCGGCGATCGCCACAATTATTAGAGCCAACAGAAACGCTGCGATTTGGTAAGCCAGCGTCTGATCGGTATTGAGACCCGCCGTAACCGCCACAGCCAAACACACCACAAAACTTGGTTTAGGTAATAACCGCTGAAACCACCATTGCACCGACCAACTTTTACGCAGAAAGCGATAGAAAATTTTTTCGAGTAAACGCATCGCTCCCCCTAGGCTGGCACGGGCAATGTTTTTAAGATTTTCTCGACGACACCTGCTGCCGTCATTCCCGAAAATCTTGCTTGGGGATTCATCACTAATCTGTGGGCGATCGCCGCCACTGCTACTTCTTGGATATGATCCGGCGTCACAAACTCGATGCCGTCAAAAACAGCTAAAGCCTGCGCCAACTTCATTACCGCTAAAGATGCTCGGGGACTGGCTCCCAACAACACCTCCGGCGCTGACCGCGTTGCCCCCACAATATCGACGATGTACCGTTGAATTTCCGGACTAATGCGTACCTGCTGCATTTCCGTCCGCGCCGCCAAAATATCTGTCACCGACACACAGGGCTGCACATTTTTGATGGGGTGACCAGCTAACTGCGCCGCCAAAATATTTACTTCTTCCTCCGGCGAAACGTAACCCAAACTAAACTGCAACGCAAAGCGATCCATCTGAGCTTCGGGCAAAGGGTATGTCCCCCGCGATTCCACAGGATTTTGGGTGGCAATAACGAAAAACAAAGCTTGCAGCGATCTTAATTTCCCGTCGATACTTACCTGACCTTCTGCCATAGCTTCGAGGAGAGCAGATTGGGTACGAGGGGAAGCACGGTTAATTTCATCAGCGAGAATAATATTCCCAAAAATCGGCCCCTCATGGAACCGAAACTCTTGGGTTTGCTGCTCAAAAATCGAAATACCGACAATATCGGATGGTAATAAATCTGGTGTAAACTGAATCCGTTTAAAATCTGCCGCAACGGATAAAGCCAAAGCTTTAGCCAGAGTGGTTTTGCCAGTCCCCGGAAAATCTTCCAGTAGAACGTGTCCTCCAGAAAAAAAAGCCGCTAATAACCTTCTAATCGCCGTATCTTGCCCACGAATCACCGTCGCGATATTCGCCGCAATTTTTTGATATATCTCCTGCCCGACTGCCATAAGCTCTGATTACGTATCTTTTTCTTTAGCTTAGGCAGTTTCTGTCAAAAAGCTTTCTTGTTTACATTTTTGTTACGAGAAATAGTTTATTCTCTGCAATTGTCTATGTTCAGTAAAATTAGAAATTCTAAAATCATTCGTAAACAAATTTGATTTATGTTTTGATCTTACCCAAGAGTATACATAATACGATTTTCGCCAAAGCCAGAATAGTAATCGCTTTCTATACAGTATTTCTTCTTGACTTTTAACCTTTTTTCTGGAAAAGTCACATCAAAATATTTCTTGTTTTTTTGGAGGTTTCCTGTGAAATCACAACTTTTACGAATACTTGAGGAGATTACACGTGGTGAAAACTTAGACTTATATATAACAATATTAATTGCTTTTATACTACTAATACTTGGCTTTTTCGGTATATCTAATCCTGATTGGATTATTTCTATAAACATCTCAGTATTAATCCTTATTGTTGTTTCCTTACTGGGCAATCGTTATCGTATAGAAAATATACAGAGAAGCATTTCAGAGTCTAGTCATGGTGTTTTTCAAGAGAAATTCCCAGAAGATTTTGAACAGAACATTTCCAAAGCGCGAGAATTATGGATTGTTGGTATTAATTTGGGAACAACTTCTAGTATATATTTTCGAAATTTTCGTAACATATTAGAAAGCAAACGAAATATGAAAGTACTAATATTAGATCCCAACGGAATATCGAATGAGTTAGGTGCGGCAAGATATGATATGCAAACATCGCCTCAATGGCATAGGACAAAAATCTTGGAATCACTAATCATCTTTTGCAAATTAAGACAAGCTTATCCTAGCTTTTTAGAAATTCGGACGATTGATTATGTTCCAAGCTTTGGCTTTTTTGGTATTGATCCTGAATCTTCAAGTGGCAAATTATATGCTGAACATTATGGATACAGACAGAAACAAGGTGATTTACCAAGAATTGTCTTAAAACCTGAGGACGGAATTTGGTATACCCTTTTCAAAGAACAAATTTTCACTTTATGGGAAGACGGAAACAAGTGGAATTGCGATGTCCTTGAGACCGAAGAAATGCTCAAAAGTATTCATTAAGTTTAATTCTATTTAATTTCTTCAAAAAAGATTGATAGTTCTGTGTGTATCAAGGAAGATTTGTAGATCTATCTCAATGCAGCATCCAGAGCAAAACAATACAATTAAGGTGATCGCCCCGTTAGCATTTCCGGAAGGCAGAATTAATATTGCTGAGATGTTTAGCCCAAATAAGCAGACTTGAGCAAAGGAAAAACAATCAGGAATATTTACGGTTTTCATTTTTGTTACGGTGCTGAGGCGATCGCCTATTCCAAGAAACAATCATAAGCAGTAACCAATACTCGACAAACAAAGTTCATTAAGAACTCTAAAGTCAATAGTCAAATTACAAAAAAATTAAAGAGTCAAAGTGTTTTTCAACTTATGCCAATGTATCTATATAGATTAAAATATCACCTTCCACCAAACAATTAATATATATATTTAGAAGTAAAAAACAACTGGAAGCAATAGGTGAATTGTTTTTTAAAAGGGTCGTGGAGAAGAATTTAAGACATGAAAGTAAATTATTTACAGGCTTAGCAATACCTGCTGATTTCAAAAATAAAATATAAAGCTCTAAAAACAAAAAAGCTATAATTAGACTAGATTACTAAAAATCGAGAACTTTTTTATATGCTTCTAAAGTTTTTTTTGCTGTCTTTTCCCAAGAAAATTCTTGAGCTTGCTTTTTACCTTTCTCAATCAATGCCATTTGCAATTGGTCGTCACTAATCACTTGAAAAATTGCCTCTGCCAATTCCATGCAGTTATCTGGATCAATTAATATTGCAGCATCTCCTACAACTTCAGGAATAGAAGACGTATTCGAAGAAACAACAGGTAAACCAAAAGACATTGCCTCCAGAACAGGTAAGCCAAATCCTTCGTAGTGAGAAGGATAAACAAAAACATCTGCTTCCTTATAAAATACTGATAAAATTTCATCTGATACATAGTCTAAATGGTATATGTTATCACTCCACTGAGAAGAATTTATTTCATTGAAGATAGACTCATACTTCCATCCTTTCCGACCAATAAGAACTAAGTCGTGCTCAATTCTAAACTGCTTCTTCAAATAATTAAAAGACTTGATAATTGTAATAATATTTTTCCGGGGTTCAATAGTGCTTACAAACAGTAGAAATGGCTTAGATAAATCAAAATCACACGACGCTAAAAGTCTCAAATCCTTGCAATCTACTTTCTCTAACTCTGAAGAATCATAACGATTTGCCAGCGGCGTAACAAAGATTTTTTCTGACGGGAAGTCAAGGTATTGAATAATATCCTGTTTAGAACTCTCCGAAATAGTTAATACAGCATCTGTCCAATCCATACATTTTTTCAATCTATTTCCGTACTGTTTTTCAACAATAGGATCAACATATTCTGGATATCTGAGAAAACCTAGATCATAAATACTGATAACAGTCTTACTGCTCTGAGAAGGATAAACCGTATAGTTAGTGCCGTGAAGTATATCGGCTTTACTTAATAATCCTTCAGTCAGGACAGAAAGGAGACTTGGGAAATAATCAATGAGATAATTAGAAGCCTTAACAGGTAGTGGAAAAGTTTTCTTACGATAATCACGTAACCTATTACTAACATTTGATGTCCCTTTTATATAGTCCTTAATGCGAAGTTGATCATTTAATGTCAGTTCCACAGAGTCAGCTTGCTCTAAACTCATCAAAGCATCTATCAAATTACAGACATATAAACCAACTCCGCTTGGTTTAGAATCTACAGGACTAATGTCAATCGCGACTTTCATTTTATCTAAGGTTCAAGAGCTTTAAATGTTTGTTTTAGAACACCTTTAAATGTTTGTTTCAGATAGAGACTTTAGGTCGTGCTCTACCATCGATTCAACCAACTCCCGAAAAGAATACTTTGGCGTCCAGTCTAGTTGCTGTTGAATTTTATTTATACTCCCCACCAACTGAATCGGCTCATCCGGTCGATAAAACTGAGGGTCAACAGAAACATAATCTTTGTAATTTAGACCAACGTACTGAAAAGCCGTATCAACGAGTTCTCTCACAGAATGGGTTTTTCCGCTACCAATAATGTAATCATCAGGTTGCTCTTGCTGCATCATCAACCACATTGCTTCTACAGCATCCTGAGCATGACACCAATCTCGACGAGCATCTAAATTCCCAAGCTTTAGTTCTTGAGAAAGACCTAATTTTATTCTTGCAGCACCACGAGTGACTTTTCTGAAAACGAACTCAGCCCCTCTTCTAGGAGATTCATGAGTATAGGTGATCCCGCAACATCCAAATAGTCCATAGTGTTGCCGGTAGTTGTTTACTAACCAATGAGCATATGCTTTTGATGTTCCATAAGGATTTCGCGGACGAAAGGCGGTGACTTCAGTTTGAGGTGATTCTGTAGGTTGACCAAAAACTTCGCTACTAGAAGCCTGATAAAATTTTGTATCTGGTTTAATACGCCGGATGGATTCTAAAAGGCGTGAAACGCCAATTGCTGTATATTCAGCTGTCAAAGCAGGTTGTGTCCAAGATAAAGGTACATAGCTTTGCGAAGCCAAATTATATAGTTCATCTGGCTCAGCATGATCAATTGCATCCATCAAAGATGGTTGATCTAGCAAATCTCCAGAAATAATCTGAACCTGATCGGAAAATTTCTTGATACGAACTAAGTTGCTAGTACTTGAACGGCGAACCAGCCCAAAAACTTTATAGTTTTTTTGTATAAGAATTTCGGCTAAGTATGAGCCATCTTGCCCTGTTAGTCCAGTAATGAGAGCAGTTTTAGGCATTTTCAAATACCATACATTTCTAAAACGATATCTAAACCTAAACAGAATACTATACTAACTACTAACTTTACGCAGAAGCTTTTCAACAAAACGTTTAGTGCGTGAGCGGATTTGAATAGCCTTTTTAAGAGGGATAATTGCAGGAGCCACGAAGAATGACAATAAAGTTAAAACTTGATATCTCAAAGGACAGTATTTGCTTATCACATAAAACACAGGAAGATAATATACATGAGTTCTTTTATCTACAAAGTTTTTAGAAAACCGAAATGGATAAGCAATTGCCTCCTTTAAGGTATATTGAGGTTCCTCAAAGGAATCAACACAGTCATTGTATACAACTACTTCAGTCGCTACTGATGGAAAAATATCATTTTTGACAGCTCTCAGAATAAATTCAGAATCAGAATGGTAATGGGGAAGATATTTTTCATTATATAAACCAATTTTTTCAAACACATTTCGACGAATTAAGACTCCATTGCCCGCCAAAGCATCTGCAGGTATCAAATCCTTGTCTCTAACAGAGTCTGGCAAATCATCAAACCAAACTTGATTGTGGGAGAGCTGAAGAATATTACCTTTTTCCCAATCACAATAAGCTCCAAGAGACCAAATACATCCTGGTTTATCCATATAATCGATACGGCTACCCAGAATATTAATTTCATATTTGATAGCAAGATCAACTAAATCTTCTACATAATTCTTCGCAACGAAAGAATCATCATTAATTGTCAGAATAAAATCAGCTTCATTATCTAAAGCAAAAGAGACTCCACAATTAGTGGAAGCAGTCCAATAGCACTCATTATCAACATTGATCAAGATGACGTTTGGATAATTTGAGGAAATCTCATCCTTGGTACCATCCATCGAGTCAGCATCGACAATAACAATATGAAGATTCTCATATGTTTGCTGAGTGAATCTTTCAAGAAAACGAACAGTTTTTTCTTTACGATTAAAAGTTGGAATAATGGCAAATACTGAAGGCAGAGAGTCAAAGCTCATTATGTTCTTCTCAGAAAATAGATATTGATCAATTTTATTTTCTACTTTATTGGATAATTCAAGCAAGAATTAGTACTAAGAAAATCACTCAAATACTTATATTGACCAAGATGAAATTTGTGGTCTTGCTTTTCTGTTCTCAACACTGTTAATTCAAAAAATTCCAGCTTTCTAGATTTATACAATTCATATTGGGTAAGTAAATCCGTTCTCTCTAAAGTACTCGTTCGTTCTGGATATTCGATATTATCTAGAAAACGGACTGCCTCTATATCAGTAAAATTATCCAGCAAAGATAATATTTGAGCTATGTTAATAGATGAAACTTTCTCAATGGAATCCAAGCTAGAACAGTACATTATATATTTTGTACTGATCCCTCTCTCTAAAACATAACCCATAAATGGTATTCGATCCTCAGGAGTGTTGTTGTAAAGACAAAGAATCTCTGGATGCGTTCTTAAACTCACAAGCATTTCTGAATCAATATTGATCGGCAACAGTAGAACTATTTTGATTAAATCACCTAATAATGAGGAGCAATCAATAATTTTTTCCAAATCTTCTTGCTTAGTATTTTTATCTTGAAAATCAACCAGAATACTCAGTTGTTCCTGTGTCAGTTTTCTCTTATATTTGGCTAAATTCTGAACGTCAAAATATCCACTATTCAACGTTGCTTGTTCACGTTGTGACTCTAGTGCACTTTCAAATGCATCCATCGTAGCTTGAGCTGTGGCTTGCGCTGAATAATAGGTACCTTGTTTCTCTCCTAAATCACGCAATAGTTTTTTCCTTGGCTCATCTATCAAAAGAGCAGATATATCTGTGGCTATTTGAAAACTATCAAAAGGGTTTTCTAAATAAGCAACAGCATCTCCCGCCACTTCAGGAATAGCAGCACATCTAGTCGTCAATACAGGAATTCCAAGCTTCATTGCGTCAACAACAGGAATCCCAAAACCTTCATATAAGGAAGGAAAAATCATAAATTCCGCATTTTTAATTAGACATGCAAGCTCTAAATCACTAACAAATCCTTTGACTTCAACATTCTCTTGGAGGTCTAGGGCTGCTATTTCTTTTCTTAGATCAATTGTTGACAAGCTATGTTCAGATCCAGTGAGTACCAGTTTAGTATTTTTCAGATCAGGAAATTCTTGCTTCAACACATATATCCCTTGGAGCAAACGATAGTGGTTCTTATGCTGCCAAGGTATAGCTGGATAGATAATGTAAGGCGTACTTGGTGTATCAATTGATGCCATAACAGATGCATCTAATCCTTGAGCAAATTTATCTCCTAAATACCCCGATAGATAAGAGACAAATACCTGCTCTTTCCCATAAACACTCTGAATTAGATCTTTCTCATTTTGAGATATTGTAATGATGGCATCTGAACAAGAAATAGCATGACCATACCCGTATCTTCGAGCCTCATATATACCTTTTTTAAAAAAATGGGGGAATACCTCATGCTGCAAGTCGAGAATTGTTGTGACCGTCGTGACTTGACTAAAGTCAAAATAAGCTGGCGTAAGACCATTTAATGGACTGAAATATATATCTGCCCACTCTAAGTGTGATTGTAGATATTTAGGTACATCACTTACACAAGGCAAAACATCAAGTTTTTGAATTTTCTTAAATCGTAAAAAGTTATTTGGCTTAACTAAAAGTTTTACTTCTGCCAACTCTGATAGCTCAGTAATTAACGAAGTGATATAGCTTCCTGCACCACCAGCACCTTGAGACTCTCCTAGTAAATTTAGGCAATTGATAACAATTTTCATATTAAAAGATTGATTGATATAGGTGATGTCAAATTTTACTTATCAGAAATAAACGATAACGATATCCAATACTTGATTCTGAGCCACTTTGTTCGGAGTTTCCAGAACTTACTACCTTCCATAAAAGAAATATCAGCCTCCATTCTCTCAATGTGTTTTTGTTTTTCATTAAGTTTGAATTTAGTATCAATCAACTCAGCTTGCGTACGATCTAATTCAGACTGAACACTTAGTAAATCAAACTGTGCCTGTGACAATTCAGCTTGAACAGCTATTAATTGAGATTGAATATTATGCAATTTATGAGGTAGTAGAAAGTCAACTTCTTCATTATCTAATTTATATTCTTGAGTGATCAGCCAATGAGCGGCAATTTCCTCAATCAATAACACATTTTCTTTAGATAGAATTGTTCGGTAAGGGCCGACTTTTCCTTTCGTTTCTGATATGTGATTTACATGTAAGCGAGATACTGGGTCATAGCAAATATCATCCGAAACGTAAACTAAATCATCTGAGTTAAATTGTTCTATCTTTCTTAACTGTGCACCAATAGAATAAGTATTAGATCTTTGTATAGATTCTTCAATGCTCATCTTTACATTAAGTATTGATGCTATATCCATTATAAATTGAGGTATGTCATGAACAAAGTCTTCATACTTAAACCAAAAAACTGAGTCTAGTTTCTTCCATTTATAGTAGTTATCTAAATATTCATCACAAGTGTGCTTAATATTAGTTGGATTGAGTTCTTGGGAGTATTTTCTTGAAAAGGAAGCTACGACATCACGAATATCTCTGTAAACAGAAATAACAATAGCTGAACCATCTTGCACGAATGCTTCAATTTCTGGTTTGTGAGTGTGATTTTTAACGACTTTTATCTGACCTACCTCTAAAGGCTTAAGAAGTGTCATTTCCTCTATTGTGGATTTATCCTCAAGAAATCCGATACCATTACCAAGAGAAAAATCCTCAACTAAATCCTTAACGATTTGATACTGTAAGGTCGAACCCGATCTAAATAGTCCACAGCAGAAAGTCCACATAATTATTTATTGAGAGTGAGAATAGCAATAAAATTGCCTTAAATAGAATATTCGAAGGCATTCACTTATGTTTTTTACACAGGTTGAGAGTGATTATTGACGCTATCTAAATATGCTTGCACAACATCCGTACTAGAAGATTGATACTTTACACTACCGTTATCTAACCAAATAGCTTTTTCACAGGAACTCTCAATAAACCCCATTGAGTGGGAGACAACTAAAATGGTTACATGGGATTCCCAAAATTTATTCATTCTTTTTTGACATTTATTCTTGAAGCTTTCATCTCCGACTGATAAAACTTCGTCTAAAATTAGGATGTCTGGCTGTATATCTGTGGCGATCGCAAATCCTAGTCGAGCAGTCATACCAGATGATAAACCCTTAACAGGAACATATCGGTATTCTTCAAGTTCAGCAAACTCTAGGATAGAATTAATGCGCTGCTTCATCTGAAATCTTGTAAAGCCGAGCAGAACACCATACAAGAGTATATTCTCTTGAACCGAAATTTCAGCATCAAATCCAGCTCCCAACTCAATTAATGGTGCAATCTTACCCTTAACATGAACGCTCCCATGCGTAGGTTCAAGAATACCAGAAATAACTTTAAGTAGAGTTGACTTGCCAGCCCCATTGCCTCCAATAATCCCAATCTTTTCACCCTTACGAACTGTAAAGTCAATGTTATTCAACACCTTTTTTTTAGCGGGCTTTCTATACTTCCCCTCAAAAATTGAAAGAAGAGTTCTTTTAAGATCGTAGGAAAATTCTTCTTGTGTTCTTCGCCACAAATCTACTTGATTTAAACGAATGACTTCCACGTCTAACCTCTAGAATTTACAGCAGATCCATAAATTGCGACCGCATACTTTTAAAAAAGATCCACCCCAATACGCTGAAAAGCATACCACTAATAAGCGCACTTACAATTAGCGAAAGATCAGGAGAGTTTCCAGACAAAGTTATTTGTCTAAGACTTTCAATAATCTGTGAAAGAGGATTAATACTAAGAAAAGGCTTTATTTTAGGAGAAACGATATCAGCTGGGTAGAACACAGGGCTACTAATCCAGAGAACAAAGACAACTAATTCATAAAAGTAGGGTAAGTCTCGGAAAAAGACATACAGTGCGCTCACAAAAAGACCGACTCCGATACACAAAAAAATCAAAGCAAGAAAAGGAAGAAAGATAGCTATAATGTTCACTAAACTAAAAGTTTTAAAAAGAGTGACAATTGCAAGCAAGGGAAATGCAGCCATTAGAAACTGAAAAACGTTAGCTGTAACCATTGAAATAGGAAAGACACTGATTGGTAGCCTAATCTTGTTAAGTAATGCACCGTTCCCAACTACGCTTGATAAAGCCTGTGACGTGGAAGCAGAGAAAAAGTTGACAACAATCAA
>CAZXBK010000042.1:0-22500 GCA_964638765.1 uncultured Synechococcus sp.
CCCTTGGCACAGCGGGCTGTGTGAAAAATGTCGAGGAATTGCTCAATGATACTTTTCTTGTGATTAGTGGCGATAGCATTACTGATTTTGATCTCACGGCGGCGATCGCCTTCCATAAGGCAAAAAAATCTAAAGCCACCCTTGTGCTAACCCGTGTCCCGAACCCAGTAGAATTTGGCGTTGTAATTACCGACGACGAACATCAAATTTGCCGTTTCCTCGAAAAACCGTCCACCAGCGAAATTTTTTCCGATACCGTCAATACAGGTACCTATATCCTCGAACCAGACGTTCTCAAATATTTGCCCGACAACGAAGAAGCTGATTTTTCTAAGGATTTATTTCCCCTACTCCTACAGAATAACGAGCCGATGTATGGCTACGTTGCCGACGGTTACTGGTGTGATGTCGGTCATCTTGACGCCTACCGAACCGCCCAGTACGACGCCCTCGCCCGCAAAGTCCACGTCGAATATTCCTACGAAGAGCGATCGCCGGGGATATGGATTGGCAAAAATACCTTTATCGACGACAGTGTTCAGATCCAGCCGCCTGTCATGATTGGCGATAACTGCCGTATTGGTGCAAGGGTTCATTTAGAATCTGGCACTGTCATTGGTGACAACGTCACCGTTGGTGCCCACGCCGATCTCAAACGTCCGATCCTCTGGAATGGCGTCATGTTGGGCGAAGAAGTTCATCTACGAGCCTGCACTGTTGTGCGAGGTAGCCGCGTCGATCGCCGTGCCCATGTCCTCGAAGGAGCCGTAGTTGGTGCCTTGTCGACCGTTGAAGAAGAAGCCCATATTGGCACAGGCGTTAGGGTTTGGCCGAATAAACGTGTTGAAGCCGGGGCAATTCTCAATATCAACTTAATTTGGGGCAACACCGCCCAGCGTAATTTGTTCGGACAGCGGGGTGTGGCTGGGCTAGCAAATATTGATATCACACCAGAATTTGCCGTCAAGCTTGGTGCAGCCTACGGTTCTACCCTAAAAGTCGGTTCAACAGTAATTGTTTCCCGTGACCAGCGCAGCGTCTCTCGGATGGTTAGTCGTTCCCTAATTGCCGGATTGATGTCGGCGGGGATTAATATCCAAAATCTCCAAGCTACCGCGATTCCCATTTCTCGCACCATGGCGACCATTCTCGATGTGGAAGGGGGCATCCATGTCCGTTTACATCCGGAGCGCCGAGATCATATTTTGGTGGAGTTTATCGACTCCCAAGGCATTAATATCTCCAAAGACAAAGAGAAAAAAATTGAAGGCACATACTTTAAAGAAGATTTACGGCGTGTCTCGATTACCGAAATTGGCGATATGGTGATGCCCGCTCAAATTGTCGAAGTTTACAGCCAACGGTTCGAACAACACCTCAATGTTGGTGCGCTGACCCATAGCGGCTCAAAAGTGGTGATTGACTACGCCTATGCTGTTGCCAATGCCGTTTTACCTCGCCTGTTATCGAAGTTTGAATGTGACGCCATTGTGCTCAACGCTAGCCTTAAACAGACTTCTCTATTAGGACAAGAAAAGGAGTTATTGCTACTGCAGCTCGGTCATGTGGTCGAAGCTCTCCGCGCCAGTATGGGGGTACAAGTTGCGGCCAATGGCGAACAACTAACGCTAGTGGATGAAACCGGTTTAGCCATTATTGGTGAAAGTCTTACTGCTCTAATGACGAGCATTCTTTTAACTGCAAACCCGCGCAGTACAGTGGTTGTTCCTGTTTATGCGTCTAGCGCTGTGGAGCAAATTGCTCGCCGCCATGATGCCCGTGTGGTGAGAACGAAGGCCAACCCAACCGCACTGATGGAAGCTTGCCGTAATAATCGCAATGTTGTGATGGGTGGCAGCGGCGATATGGGCTTTATTTTTCCGGAGCTACATCCCGGTTTTGATGCGATGTTTACGATCGCCAAACTGATTGAAATGCTCACGATTCAAGAGCGATCCCTGGGACAAATACGTGTGGAATTACCGACGGTGTACCACAAATCATTTACGCTGCGCTGCCCGTGGCGGGTGAAGGGTTCTTTAATGCGCCATCTGGTTGAAATTCACGAGGATGACAATCTTGAGCTAATCGACGGCGTTAAAGTCATTGACCCACTTTCTGATAACTGGGCTTTAATTTTGCCCGATGCGGGAGAACCTCTCGTCCATATCTTTGTGAATAGTAATAGCCGCGAATGGGCGGAGAAAACGATTTGGGATTATCGTCAACAGGTACAGGCTTTTATTGCCCGTGAGCAAAGTGGTCGCCGTCTAAGTTTTTAAAATTCACACCACAAAAAGTGAGGTGATCACCCTATTTTGTTCACTTTAAAACGTGTAGAAAATCTTCGGACTTAACGGTTGTGATCGGGGCAACGGGGAGCGGAGAGGGTTTTATCTAGCCAACCTTGCGCTTGTTGGAGGTGGGTTAAAGCTGCTTCAGGATTGTCATTGAGCAGAAATACTAGAGCTGCTGACAATTGCTGACTTGCCTGGGCTTTACGATTGCCTTTCATTTTGTGCCAATCATTGGGGGCGATCGCCAACTTTGCCGCGAGGGCTTGGGCGAGTTCTAAACTGTCCCGTTGCGTTAGCTCAGATTTTAAAAGACTCATAGTTCTATGCTCGTCACACAAGATAAAAATGAATAAAAAAAGAAGGCGGCGATCGCCTTCAAATATTGTAGCCAGTGGGAGAACGTCCTAGGAAACCGGTACGCTGCCCGTTATTAAAAATGCTTAGACTGTCATGATGTCTTTTTCTTTGAGCTTGAGGAGTTCATCAATCTTGTTGGTAAACTCATCAGTAACGCCCTGAATATCATCCTGTAAACCACGGGATTCATCTTCAGAAATATCGCTATTTTTTTCCTGCTTCCGTACATCGTCGATCGCATCGCGACGAATATTACGGATTGCCACCTTACCCTCTTCAGCAAGTTTGCTAGCCGTTTTCACTAACTCCTTACGACGTTCTTTGGTGAGAGGGGGAATATTAAGACGCACGATAGAACCGTCATTATTGGGCGTTAAACCAAGGTCGGACATGGAAATTGCCCGCTCAATATCACTGACACTACCTTTATCAAAAGGCTGAATCATAATTGTGCTGGAATCAGGCGTTGTGATACTCGCCAACGATTTTAAAGGCGTTTCCGCACCGTAGTATTCCACTGTAATTCGATCAAGCAATGCTGCACTAGCTCGCCCAGTTCTTAGGGTATTAAAAGACCGCTGAGTTGCCTCAATGGTCTTGGTCATATTTTCTCTTAGTTCACTTAACTGCACAGGAACCTCCCACAATTGTTCCAACTGGTTCACCTTTGACAGCGCGGACGATATTGCCTTTCTCAAAGAGGTTAAACACCATAATCGGAATGTCGTTTTCTTTGCACAGGGCGATCGCCGTACCATCCATTACCCTTAGATCATTGGCTAGAACGTGGCTATAGGTCAAGCTTTCGTAGCGTTTTGCATCAGGATTTTTAGCCGGGTCACTATCGTAGATACCATCAACTTTTGTGGCTTTAAAGATTACCTCTGCATCGATTTCAGCTGCCCGTAATGCCGCTGTCGTATCGGTTGTAAAAAATGGGTTCCCAGAACCTGCCCCAAAAATTACCACCCGTCCCTTCTCCAAATGGCGAATAGCACGGCGACGAATATAAGGTTCTGCTACCTCTTGCATGGCGATCGCCGTTTGGACGCGTGTGGGAATTTCAATTTGTTCTAAGGCATCCTGTAATGTCATCGCATTCATCACAGTCGCAATCATGCCGATGTAGTCAGCATTGGCGCGATCCATGCCCTTTGCAGAAGCCTGCACACCGCGAAAAATATTACCACCCCCGACAACAACAACGAGCTGTACACCGCTGGCGACAACCTCTGCAATTTCTTTGGCAATATCGGACACAATCGCAGGGTCAATCCCATAACCGAGATCCCCCATTAATGCCTCGCCACTTAACTTTAAAAGTACACGTTGGTATCCCATTGGTTGCCCCGCCTCTACATCATTTGCTTTTTGCCTCCATTAAAATACCAGCTTTTTGTAATGGGCAACTGAGGCAACTAAACTTAGTGTTTTGAGACCTAGAGAGTCTTGATCTAGAGGTCACTTCACTTGGACTACTATATTGAGAACACAGACAAAATCGACAATGCAGGACTTTGGTTAATGGGCGAGGCAACTTCCTTAGGGCAATGGCAATGGCAAGAGTGGCAGGGTAAACTTTATTTGATATGCCAACTTTTAGAGTCTTGGCAGCATGGTTTTTTTACCACTCATTTTGCGCCACAGATGCCAGAAGATTTGGTTACGGTTTTTGACCCTAAACCGACAGCCTATAGAGTAAAGCAGGTTCACGGCAATCAAGTTTTGTCACCCCCACAAATTCAATGGGAAGGGGAACATTTTTCAAAGGCCGACGGCATAATTTCTGACAGCATTGACCAAGCGTTATTTGTCGCCTCGGCTGACTGTACCCCTGCCCTTGTCGGCGATCGCCTTACGGGACAAGTTTCTGCCATTCATGCAGGCTGGCGTGGCACGGCAAAACGAATTCTGCCTGTCGCCATCCAAAAATTTCTTGATGCAGGCTCGGAGCTGGAAAATTTACGGGTTGCCCTCGGCCCTGCCATTAGCGGCGAAGTGTATCAAGTGTCGACAGATGTTGCCCTAGAAATGGGTTTAAGTTTGGGCTTTGAGGATCTGAAAGACGAACTGGATGGGATGATTCTCGCCCTCGAAAATATCGAAAATTCACCTCTTAGTTTCGACCCAGAACCCGACAAAGTACGTCTCGATGTGCGCCGTGTAAATCAGTTGCAGCTAGAACAAATGGGCTTAGATGCAGAGCAAGTGGCGATCGCCCCAAATTGCACTTATCAAGAACCGGACAATTTCTTTTCCTATCGCCGTACCAATGCAAAAAAAGTTCAGTGGTCAGGTATTGTCTCCCGTTAAATAACTCTTCGACCGGTTGTTACTAACAAAAAGTTTTTGGGCTCATCCTTGGAAATTACGCAGGGAACCTCATTACAATACAAAAATCTCAATGCTTATCGTTAGGTTTTATGGCAGTCACGTATCCGCGCAGTAAAAAGAAAAGGGCGATCGCCGTACTCGAAAAACTCCATGAACTCTATCCTGACGCTACTTGCAGCCTCGACTATGAAACGCCAGTGCAGTTGATGGTTGCCACCATTTTGTCGGCCCAATGTACCGATGAGCGGGTAAATAAAGTTACCCCAGCCCTGTTTAAACGATTTCCCGACGCACCAGCCTTTGCCGCTGCTGACATTGAAGAGCTTGAGCAGCTTGTGCGTTCCACTGGTTTTTATCGTAATAAAGCAAAAAATATTCAAAAAGCTTGCCAACGCATCATGTCCGAATTTGACGGTCATGTACCCCAAAGCATGGAAGAACTATTGACCTTGGCCGGCGTTGCCCGCAAAACAGCAAATGTCGTCCTTGCCCATGCCTTCGGCATTATTTCAGGCGTAACAGTAGATACCCATGTGAAGCGGTTGAGTAATCGACTGAGACTAACCAAATCCGACAATCCCATTCAAATTGAACGTGATCTAATGAAATTGCTTCCCCAACCGGAGTGGGAAAACTGGTCAATTCGCTTGATTTATCACGGGCGCGCCGTTTGTAATGCCAGAAAACCACAATGCGAAAACTGTGCGATCGCCAATTTGTGTCCTTCGGCAGGTAAGGTTTAGCCCTAAGCTAAGAAACGACTAGGGACGAGGCGAATTCTACCAGCATCCATTTCAGACATCAGAAGCTCTAGAGCTTCGTAGTCAACATCAGAGACATGACCTTGACGAGTCAGTTCTGAATTAATAGCGTTTTCGATTTCAGGTGTCATCTGCTTAATGAAAAGGGCCTTTTCAACTAAGCGACGAATCGCAAATGGAGTATTCATAACAACAATAATTGAGTAATACCTAATTATTTAGAGACTCACATTACTATTTTTGTTCCTTTATCCTATTTAATGGGTGATTTCGCGATAGATTCAATGTGATTCAGATCACTATTTCATAGTTCACTTAATTGAATTATAAATTTCATCAAAGAAGTAAATCGATAATTTCTTTTGCAACTTTGTAAAACTGTAAAAAAACATACAAAATGCAACTGAAATAACTAGAGTTACAGTCCTGATTGCTCGACGTTCAGATTTAATTATGATTTCGATAGTTGCTAGAACAATAATGCATACTAGGGTTCTACCGCTTTTTAAAGATTAGATAAATACTTTTAAAAAAAGCGATTCAAGCTTTACTTAATGTTCTTATTCAAAGCCAATTTATGACTAGGTACTCGGATAAGATAGTTGCAAGGGGAAACCCACATGGAGAATTGAGCATTATGACTTCCTATCAAAACTTAGAAACTATTTGTCCCGAAACTTCTTTGACTGCTGCTAATGCCGCTGAGTTTAGCGAGTTATTAACAAAGACAATTAGAGAGTGTGAAGTTAATAAAATCTTAATCAATTTAAAGAAAGTTGAATTGGTAGATAGTGCTGCCGTCGTAGCACTTGTAAAGGCGACTCGTCTTGCAAAGTCCCAAGGAAAAAATTTAGGTTTGTCCTGCGTGAACTCTCAGGTGCGCATGGTACTAGAGCTTACCCAGCTTGATCGTTTTGTTCAGATTTATCGTGACGAAGCTGATTTCTTGGGTTATAGCTACGAATTGATGGCTGCATAAAAATACAAAACTACATCGCTGATGTTGATAAAACTCTCCGCTATAATTGAGGACTTGTAAGTTTCCTTGAATTTGGCGGAGATATTTTTTGTGGTAGTTACTGTTTCTCGTCCTCAACCGGCTGATTATGAAGCGTTAATTACGACGGATGTGTTTAAGCCGGCGCGTTACCTCGGAAATGAATTAGGCGCTATTCACAAACCTTGGGATGAGGGCGTAATTCGTTGGGTTTTGACTTACCCGGAAGTGTATGAGGTTGGCTCTTCTAATCTTGGTCACATTTTGCTCTACAACGTGATCAATGCTCAGCCTCGCCAACTTTGCGATCGCACTTACCTTCCGGCAAAAGATCTCTGTGACAAGTTAATGGAAAAGGATTATCCATTGTTTGCGCTGGAATCCCGGCGGTCGCTCCAAGAATTTGACATCTTAGGATTTAGCCTCAGTTATGAATTAGGGGCGACCAATATTCTCGAAATGTTGTCCCTCGCGCAAATTCCCCTTACATGGCAAGAACGTGAAAAGGGTGATTATCCTTTCATTTTCGCTGGGGGACAAACGGCAACATCTAATCCCGAACCCTATGCGGACTTCTTTGACTTTGTCGTATTAGGCGATGGCGAAGAGCTACTGCCGGAAGTCGGTTTTATTCTCGAAGAAGCGAAAGTTAATGGCCTAAGTAAGGAAGAAACGCTACTAGATTTGGCGCAGGTTCCGGGCGTGTATGTGCCGCGCTTCTATGAGATGGCAGAAGATGGCTCTGTCCATCCCATTAATGAGGATGTGCCGAAGCGAATTTTGCGGCGGGTCGCGACACCAATTCCCGCATATTCCATTGGTCTTGTACCTTTTATCGAGACCGTTCACGATCGCCTAACAGTAGAAATTCGTCGGGGTTGTACGCGGGGTTGCCGTTTTTGTCAGCCGGGAATGTTAACTCGTCCTGCCACCGATGTGGAACCAGAAAAGGTTGTGGATGCCATCGAAAAAGGGATGCGTGCCACGGGTTATAACGAATTTTCTTTGTTGTCCTTAAGCTGCTCTGATTATTTATCTTTGCCAGCAGTGGGCATTGAAATTCGTAATCGCCTGAAAGATGAAAACGTGTCCTTATCTTTGCCCAGTCAGCGAGTAGATCGCTTCGATGAAAATATTGCCAACGTGGTTGGTGGTACGCGCAAGGCTGGTTTGACCTTTGCGCCGGAAGCCGGAACCCAACGGATGCGCGATGTCATTAATAAGGGTTTGACTAATGAAGAACTGCTGCGCGGTATCCAAACGGCAGTGAAGGAAGGTTGGAATAAGGTCAAGCTGTACTTCATGATTGGTCTGCCCGGCGAGACCGATATGGATGTGCTCGGCATTGCGGAGACGTTGCGATGGCTGCGTCAGGAATGCGCTCACCTCAGCAATAAGCGACTGAATTTTAATATCACCATTTCTAATTTCACACCGAAACCCCACACCCCATTTCAATGGCACTCGGTTTCTAGTACAGAATTCCAACGGAAACGGGAACTACTCGAAGCAGAAATGCGGAAAATTCGCGGTCTCAAAGTGAATTACACCGACTACCGAATCTCTGCGATGGAGGATTTTGTTGGTCGGGGCGATCGCCGTCTCAGTAAAGTTGTCCGTCGGGCTTGGGAATTGGGCGCGGGGATGGATTCTTGGTGGGAAAATCTCGATAAGGCCTATGGGGCGTGGGAACAGTCGATCGCCGAATCGGATCTCACATGGAAATACCGCAAAGTCGAAAGCGGTGAATGGAATGTTTTCGAGACTTCTGACTCAAATCCGCTGGATGCACCGTTACCTTGGGATCACATTAATACTGGCATCGATAAGCAATGGCTAAAAGATGATTTGCACCGCGCCTTAGAAGCGGCGACTGTTCCTGATTGTGCTTTCGATGGCTGTTCCCATTGCGGCATTTGTGGCACAGATTTTGGTCATAATGTCGTTTATCAGCCCCCTGAAATTCCTGAGTTTGTCGGTGAATTCCAGCGCGACCAACAGCGCATCCAGCGATTCCGTGTGCGGTTCGGTAAAAAAGGCGATATGCGTCTCGTTAGTCACCTAGATTTGGTGAGACTATTTGATCGGGTGGTGCGTCGGGCATCTATTCCGGTGGCTTTTACCAATGGTTTTCACCCCAGTGGTCGTATTTCCATCGCCAATGCTTTAACCCTTGGTGCGACCAGTGAAGGAGAAATTATTGACTTTGAGCTAAAGGAAATCCTTGATCTCGAAGATTTTCGCGCGCGCCTGTCAGAGCAACTTCCTGCCGATATTCCAGTTTTAGCGGTTGAGGAAGTACCCGTTAAATCTAAGGCTGCGACCCAATTACTCACGGAAGCGGAATATCTCATCAATGTAAAAACTGACACGGCGATCGCCCCTGATACTTGGGAGAGCTGGCTTCAGCAGGTGCGGGACTCAGAAGAAATTTTATTTGAGAAAAAATCAAAAAAAGGTAAGATTCGCCAAATTAATCTCCGCGATCGCCTAAATTCTATTGCTCTCGAAAAAACTTTGACCGATAACGAAGTGCAAATTCGCTATCGCGGCAGTTGTCGTAACGATGGCACATTGCTAAACGCAGAGCACGTAGTCTATATGTTGAACCAGATTGCTCAAGAACAAAATATTCAACTGACCCACACTCATCGTTTACGTATGCTCTTGGAAGAGTAGTTGCTGGCAGCTCCCGAAAAAATAAAATAGAGGTTTTCTCAAGATTTGATGTTTTGTAGAAAGCCTCTTGCAAATCGTGTGTTGCTCAATGAAGATTGAAATTATGGCAATTATTCGTTTGAAAACTAAGGTGCAAAAACCCTTGCATCAAGTCCGTAAGAGCGCAGTGCGTAACTAATACTTTCTGCCGCGTCGCGGTTATCAGATTGACCGGCTTGCACAAATGTCCCTCGACGAGAACTGAATTCTTGAGCCTCTGGAATATATTTACGAACATCAGCCAAGGTTTGATCCGAGCGTGAAGGTACAACGACGATGTAGCGAGAAGAATTTTTTTTTGAAGCAACACGATTACCCTCTTCCAAAGCAATATTCATTTCTCTTACTGTATTCGGGCCGACAACTCCATCAACGCCAATACCTCTTCTACGCTGAAAATCTTCAACTGCGGCCTCAGTCTGAGACCCAAATACTCCATCAGCCGAAACATTGTAGCCAAGGGTTTGCAGAGATCTTTGTAGCTCTGTTACTTCTAAGCCGCGATCGCCATTACGAAGTAAACGTGTGGTTGCTAATGTGTTAGAACTCGAAGTATTGGAACTGGCAACGATAGTGCTACTAGAGCTTGTATTAAGGCTATTCAAACTTTGAGCTAGTGCTGGATTAGTCGCTGGAGTTGAATTGAGTCTGGCTACTTTGCCTGTCAATGCTTGGCAAGTTGCCGGTCCGTATACGCCATCAGCAGTCAGACCACTACTACCTTGAAATCGTCTTAAAACATTATCTGTTTGGCTACCAAATACACCATCTACACCAATATTTGGATACCCGCCTAAACGAAGATTTTCTTGCAAAGTTCTTACAGCGGCACCTCTACTACCTGTTCTGAGTAAAACACTATTGCAACTACTCGTCTGGGCGATCGCCGCCGGAATAAAGGTTGGACCAAAAAGACTTGGAAGAATAGGACTAAATAAAGCAATAGTAATCCCCATTAAATTGGCGACTAAACGCGGCGATCGCCATCTGAGTGGTGCAGAGAATAACTTTATTAAACGATGGTGGAGGTTGAAAGTTAAATTTAGAGACGAATATTCCGCCTCCCACAAGATTGCTTCTGTTAGTCCTAGGGCTTCCATAAAAATATTTACCGTGGCAGACGATGGGATTATTTTTATTGATAGCACGAAAAAGTGTGACTACCTTAGAAAGTGTCTAGATTCTTAGGAAACCCTTAATTTAAAAGCTATGAAAAATATGATTTTATGGCTCTTCAGGAAAGTATTTAGAAGCGCCAAAGATAGAGCGAATGCGATAAATTGGACGGCCTTGGGATTCGTGATAAGTCCGCATTAAAAGTTCTCCCAGCAGACCAAACCCGAAAAGCTGTAACCCTGCGAGGAAAAGAATTGCGACGAGGACAAGTAGTGGGCGATCGCCGATCGATTGACCCATGAAGATTTTCACTGAGGAGAGGTAAAGACCTAACATTGTCCCTAGGGACATCATGATTATTCCCAAATACCCAAAAGCATGCATTGGACGAGTCAAAAACTTACGGATAAACCAAACTGTAAGTAGGTCTAAAAGAACTCGAAAAGTTCGATCCAAACCATATTTGCTACTACCAAATTGACGGGCATGATGGCGCACTGGAATTTCCGCAATTCTTGCCCCTTCAATCGACGCTAATGCCGGAATAAAACGGTGTAATTCACCATAGAGATTAATGTCGGCGAGTAACTCTGAACGATAGGCCTTCAGCGAACAGCCGTAATCATGGAGGGTCACTTTAGTAACGCGGCCAATAAGTAAATTGGCAATTTTTGAGGGGATCAACCTTGTCCACTTATTATCTTGACGGTCTTTACGCCAGCCGCTGACGAGATCGTAACCTTCGTCCATCTTTCCTAATAAATTAGGAATATCAGCTGGGTCGTTCTGTAAATCGGCATCAAGGGAAATCACTACTTCTCCCGCAGCATTCTCAAAACCCGCTGCCATTGCCGGAGTCTGTCCATAGTTTCGGCGTAATAAAATTGCCCGTAAGTCGTCGCGCTCTTCCGCTATTTTCTTCAATAATGCTGTGGAGCCGTCCCGTGAACCATCGTCTACACAAACAATTTCGTAACTGTAGCCATTTGCCTGCATCACATCGGCGATCGCCTTTACGAGATGTGGAAGGCTTTCAACCTCGTTGTAAATTGGTACAACAACAGAAATTGTGGTGGTGGTCACAGAAGACACAGGATGATTCACAAAAGGAGCAGAGCTAAGCATTATTCGAGCTGACAAACTAATGAAGGTGGGGCGTAGCTTTCCATTACCCGACCAAATCCCCAAAGAATCTGATGGTAAGCACGGCTAATCGTGTCCCACGGCTCCCACAGGCGATCGATCTCAATACCATTGCGACCCATGTCCTTACCAGAGCTGTGGATATAATAACCCTCTCCGAGGTATAGAGCGACATGATCAATACGTTGACCTTTGGCAAAAAAGATCAAATCTCCCGGCAACAGGTCTTCGAGGAGTACTCGCTCCGTAAAATCTCCCTGTTGATAGGAATTACGCGGTAGCCAAATTCCTTGGGAGGCAAAAGCTGCTTGCACTAAGCCAGAACAGTCGTAATCTGGCGCAGTTGTTCCTCCCCATAGGTAAGTATTATTTGCACGTCTCGCGGCTTGGGCAAAAATCAGCACCCCTTCCAGTTTTGCTTCGATTTCGGCACGGGTATAGGGCACAAATTCGTAGGGGTCGGGGGCAACTTCTAGGGCTGATAGACGATCTTTTTTTAGCCAAGTGCAATAGCCGTCTTCAACGGTCATCACTCTAACCGCAAGGTCATTTTCTTTATTTAGCAGTTGTACACGACGACCTTTAGCTGCTTGGCTACCCAGAGATGTACATTCTGGATCGTCGTATAAGTCGAGATTTTCTAAACAAAAATATTCGCCGCTGGGAGAGGGAGGCAAAGACATGGACATGAAAATATCGAGAGTGCTAAGGAGTTCAAAGACTGGATAAATCCGAGTTTGGGCTTATTCTATCGCTACTTCATGGGGTCTTACCTGTAAGATGAGCCGATCGCCGTATTCAATATCAGAGATCGGTGGAGCGATAAGTTCTACTATGTGTGGATTCTGAAAATGGTTGATTTTTGTTTCGGGATGGGGGTAGTAAATTAAACCGTCATAGGGGCGATCGCCGGCAATTATTCGACAGGGACAAAACGAAAAGGTCTCAGGATCAAAGTTAGGATGCCATTTAAGATTTGGAAACGTATGACTGGGTTGCAGGATGGTGAATGTTTTTGGAGCAATGGATAGATTTAAAGTCCCTGCGAAATAAGGCGTTAAATCCAAGCCTAACCGTTTAAAGTGAGGCGTTTGCAGCTTGATCGTTCCGGCTTCGTAGGGGCTATCTGTTGCTAAACCGGATGCCACTCGATGGCCTTTTTGTAAAATCCCCTCAACTGCTTGCCAAGTCATGGAGTCTTAATTCCGTTGGTGGGAAAACTGATACGCGCCGACAAAAGCCAAGGCGATCGCCACGCCAGCCAAAATGGGAATTGCGTGCCAAGGAAACTCAGACAGAGGCAAATAGGCAGCAGACCTCAATCCTGTCGTTGTGTAGGTTAAAGGAATCAGGTAAACGACAGTCCGAAAGGCAGTGGGCAGTGTCTCCGGGTCAAAAAATGTTGCGCCAAGGAAAGACATGGGCACAATCAAAAAATTGTTTAAAATACCGACACTCTCTAATGACTTCACCCGCAAACCGACAATGACGCCCAAACCTGCAAACACTGAGCAGTTAAGAATTAGCAACAAGAAAAAGAGAGGGTTAAAAAAGCTAAAAACCTTACCCGTAAATAAAATTGCGACGACAATTACCGAACTAGCTGTCAACAAACCCCGCAGAATTCCCGCCATCATTTTGCCGAGATGTAACGCCAACGGATGCACAGGCAACAACAATAATTCTTCAAAGGTTTTGTTGTAGAGGCGATCGCCGCAAATAGAAAAGGTTGTACCGCCAAAGCTAATGGTCATGGACGAGAGGGCAACCATACCCGGCAGAATAAATTCGAGATAGGTATCACCAGCAGGCGGCGTAATCGCTCGATCAATTGCCCCACCTAAACCCAAACCAAACGCCAAAATATAGATTAGCGGTGAGACTAAACCCGTTGCCGCTACTTGCTTAAGGCGTACCCGCAGCTTTAACCAATCGCCCCAGAAAACAGCCAAAGTATCCGACCAAATATTTGCCAGCTCAGATTTGGGCTTGGGAGCTTTATCAGCAGGGATTGACTGTGACGGCGGGGAGTCGAGCTTAACCACGGTTAAAAGTTTTGCAATGTTACATCGCTTAACATTATACGGGGATTAGGTTTCTCCGTCTGGGCGATCGCCACTTATCTAGACAGTGAAGTTTGGTCGTTATTCCTCTGCAACCGGAAGCAATTTACCAATCGTGCGATTTTCCGGCACAAAGGTCTCTTGGGCAACACGCTGAATATCTTCTGCTGTTACCGCTGCGATTTGGTCTAGGCGTTTAAATAAATTGCGCCAGTCACCAGTCGTCACCTCGTAGCTCGCGAGCAATCTCGCCATACCCATATTCGAGTCCAGCGATCGCAACAGACCTGCCCGCGCTTGGGTTTTTACTCGCTCAAGTTCTTTTTCGTTAACGAGTTCTGTTTTCAATTTTTCCAGCTCATCACCCAGAACAGCCGCCACATCATCAACTGTTTTACCCGGTGCTGTGAGCGCATAAAACAGCATTAAATTAGGATATTTATCGCCAGGGAAGCCACCAAAGCCCTCCGCATTCAAAGCGACTTGCTTTTCTTCGACTAAAGATTTGTACAAACGAGAGGTTCGACCGCTGCTCAAAATTGAGGAGATGATGTCATAAACCACAAAATCAGGGTCGGTAACCGCCGGAGCGTGGTAACCCTCTAAATACCAAGGCTGTGTGGGCAATTCCAGAGTAACTTCGCGGGTTTCTATTTGGGGAGGCTCTGCGGGTAGCGGTGTGTAAACTGATTTTTGATCAGCTGGGAAACGACCAAAATAGGCTTTTGCCATCATCTCCACTTGCTCAGGATCGACATCTCCCACAATGGCGATCGTCAAATTGTCGGGAGCGTAATGCTCAATAAAGAAATCTCGTATATCTTGGCGCGTCAGGTTACGGATATCTTCGTTATAACCAATTACCGGGCGGCGATAGGGATGGGTCGTGAAGGCAGCGTCGAGGAAGACTTCGACCATTTGTCCAATGGGAGAGTTGTCGGTACGTTGGCGACGCTCTTCGAGGATGACATCTTTTTCCTTGTAGAATTCACGGAAAACAGGATCGAGGAAACGGTCTGATTCTAGGGCCATCCACAGCTCTAATTTATTGCTAGGAAAGCTGTAAAAGTACTGGGTGTAATCAGCAGACGTCGCTGCATTCAGCCCTACTCCTCCGGCAGACTCCACCACCTGCCCCAAAGCATTTTGGACAACGTATTGGTCGGCTTCTTTTTGAAGAGCTTTAAACTGAGCCTCTAGTTCGGCGATCGCCTGTTCATTGCCCGCTGCCTTTGCGACCTGAAGATCTGCAAAAACAACGTCTAATTGATCGAGTAAAACTTTTTCTGCTTCGTAGTTAGTCGTTCCGAGGGTGGTACTGCCCTTAAACGCCAAGTGTTCGAGAAAGTGAGCCGCACCCGTTTTGCCGTCTGGTTCATCGACGCCACCCACATCGGCATAGGTCACGAAGGAAACGACAGGCGCATCATTATCTTCGAGGACAATAAATTGCAAGCCGTTATCAAGGGTAAACTCGGTAATGCGCTCGATGACTTGATCAAGATAGGGCTGGATCGAAGGTGAAGCGGAAGACATTTCAGCTAGTGTCACGGGGGCAAAACTGCTACACCCTAAAACCGCGATACAACAACCAACCAGTAACTTTTTACGGAAAAACCCTTTCAACATAAACCTATCTAAAATCTACGGCTCAAACTAACCTTTGTATTGTAGATGATTCAACCTTGGACAGTGGGACTTCCTGTGAGCCGGCACTTGTATCCGGTAAAGCTTGTCTTGGGTTACACTCCCTCATCTTCATCTGTGACAATGCCATTATCTTCAGTTGCTGCTGACAAAGGTGGTATTTCGGTACAAAGTTTTTGTTCTTCTGCGGTGAGTTGTTCGTTATTTTTCAAGAAGCCTTCTCCCCAATCACAAGCATGGCTAAGGAGTTGATCTAGCGATAGTCTCTGGGTCACGTCCCACACAATAGCTGTATTATCATCGCTGCCGGACACCAGTTGTGCACCATCTGGACTAAAGCTTAGATCAATGACATCACTGCTATGACCGCGATAAGTGGTGAGAAATTCTCCCTCGGCAGTCCAAAGTTTAATGCGAGTGTCACCGCTACCGGATGCGAAGATTTCACCATCGGGACTGAAAGCGACAGTGTAGACAGAATCTTGATGGTTACGAATGGTTTTGATCAGTTCAAGACTGTTAACATCCCAAAGCTTGACGGTGTTGTCTCCGCTACCAGAAGCAATGTATTGACTGTCGGGATGAATGGCGACGGATAAGACAGAACCTTCATGACCTTCAAAAGTATGAAGCAATTTTCCTTCCCGTGACCAAATCCGCACAGTATTATCCCAGCTACTAGTGGCAATGAAGAGACCATTTTCGCTGAAGGCAATATCGGTAATGGCGTCGGAATGTTCTGTGATTGGGGTGATAAAACGACCGCTACGATCCCAGATTTTTGCAACTTTATCCCGCCCTGCCGTGGCAAATTGCTGGCCGTCGGGGCTAAAGGCGATCGCCAGAATGTCGTCATTATGGGCATCGTAGGAGGAAACGAGATTACCATCTCCTGTCCAGAGATACATATTGCCCTCTTCATCCCCTGTCACCACCTGCTGGCCATCAGGGCTAACAGCCAGAGAAACTAACTGCGCTTCCATACGCTCATCTTCGAAACTCAAGAAAATCGGTTCATCTCCTTCTATGTTCCATTCCTTCAAGCGTCCATCCTCAGCAACAGAGTAGACGTGATCTCCTGTCTGATCAAAGGTAATGCCCGATACTGCCCGACTGTGGCCATAAAGGACTTTTAGCAGAGAGCTGCCACGCCATTGCCACAATAAAACCGAATTATCTAAGCTTGCCGAAACAATGGTTTGACCATCAGGATGAATATCAAAATGAGTAACGCGGTCTGTGTGACCGGAGAGAGTAGTTAAGAGATAACCCTCCGATGACCACAATTTAATGGTGTTGTCGTCGCTAGCAGTCGCAATGAATTCACCATCTTCGCTAAATTTCACATCGTTGATCGGCGCTGTGTGACTTACCAAACTGCGGAGTGTTGAAAGCTCTCCAGCACCAGCGGATTTATCGCCATCGACATTCCAAAGGATGATGCTCTGATCATTACTCACGGAGGCTAGCAGCTTACCATCGGGACTGAAAGCCACAGCCGTCACTTTATCGGTGTGTCCCTCCAAATTTTCGATTAAATCCCCTTCTAATGTCCAAAATTTTGCTGTTTTATCTTGACTCCCTGTTGCCACAATCGGCTCTGTGGGATGTAAGCGTACGGTGTTAACTTTGTCAGTGTGACCAATAAAAGTAACTAGACGCTCCCCTCCTTGGACTCGCCATAACTTCGCTGTTTTGTCACTACTGGCAGAAATAATAGTTTTGCTATCGGCACTAAATTCAAGGGCATTGATTTGATCCAGGTGACCGACAAGGGAAGTAATCAGCTCGCCGTCTAATGTCCAAATTTTGATCACGCGATCAACGCCTGCGGTTGCCAGCATTTTTTCATCGGGACTGAAGGCGATCGCCAAAACAGAGTCATTATGCCCTTCGATGTTTTGCAATAATTCTCCTTCGGGGCTCCAAATTTTCACCGTATTATCGACGCTACCCGAAGCAATATATTTACCGCTAGGGCTGTAGGCAACATTCAGTACAGGAGCATGGTGACCAGAAAAACGATTTTTAACGCGCGACCCGTAAACTGACTGGCGTAAAACCTCCTTAACTTCCTGGGTCAGGCTTGGGTTTTCGTCTAGTCCCAATTGATTTAGAGCGTTCCCAGCACTGATGGCGTTTGTGAGCGCGCCAAGTTGATCATTGAGGGCAAATAAAGCTTTTGTTGTTGTGGCGATCGCCTTAGTTTGACTAATTTTTAATTGTCTATTTTGCTTTAGGGCATAAACACCGATAATCACGGCGATCGCTGCCACACCACTAACGAGTACTAACAACCCTTGAAGAATTGTTTTTTGACGTTTTTCTCGACGGATAGCCGCCTCAATGGCCGCTTCACTCTTTTTGATAAACTCCTGCTGTAAATCAGTGGCGGGAGGCTTTTTGTTTTCCTCTTCGGCAGAACTGATCCACTCTTTGGCGATCGTAAATTCACTACCTCGCAGCAACATATCCTTGGTTTTGCCCTTCTCCTGCCATTCCAGCGATCGCTGCAACCATTTTGTATGGCTTTTAACGTGGTCGCGGTCGAGGTCGAGGGTGCGAATTAGATCACTGAAATTCGCATTAAAATCGCCGTTGTGTTTTTTGAAGTCAATCCATTGCAGATTCGCAAAAGCCGGATGGATCTTATCCTCAGCCACCGGACGATGGAGCACCGTCACAAAACGCTTATTGAGGCTGGCGGCAAACTCGACTTCCTCCACGCAATATTCCGACTCAATCGCATCGGGAGAAATAATAAATAGGAAGTTATCGCACTGTTCGATCCCTTTCTGGATTTCCTGCTGAAAATCAGCGCCAGACGAAATACTTTCTTGGTCAAACCAAGCCGTTTTACCTTGGATTTGGAGCGCTTCATTAATCTTGCGGGCAAAATCTGTATCTGCTCGCGAATAGGAAATGAAAACATCGAGGGATTGGTCGGGAGGCTGTGCCGCACTTTCCTCAATAAATTCATGGTGAATTGGTAATGCTGGATAGCGGGGATGTTTCTTCGCAAGGGTTAGCCAACTTTCAGCATTTTTGAGGTTGTAACCCCGGTACAAAATACTCGTATTACCGTCTTGCTCTTTCCATTTGAGCGCCTGCACCAAAATCGCTTTGTGCTGATAGTGATAAACGCTGTCTTCCTGTAAAGACTTAATGAGACGTGTGAGACCTTTTTCGTACTGCTCTGGCGTTTCCGTATTCGCAATATCAATAAATTGCAGCGATCGCCATTTCTCTGGAATTTTCTCGATATCTGTCGGACAAACGAGGAGAGAAATGACCCGCTTATTAAGTTCTGCCGCGTACTCCAGTTCTTGCTGACAGTAGATGGAGTTGAGGGAATCCTCCGAAATTAAGAAGACAACCGTATCTGCCCGTTCAATACCCCGCTCAATTTCCTTTTGAAATTCGCCCCCAGTTTTAATGTCTGTGACATTTGTCCAGATGGTTTTGCCCTCGCGCATCAGCTTACGGGCGACGACTTCCATCACATCCTTGTCGTGTTCCGAATAACTTAAGAACACGTCGGTCAGTTGATTGTTGGCGTTCTTCTCGCTTTCGCAAACATACTCGCAATGTAATTCTGTGGGTTCACAGGGCGCTTGCTCATCCTTAAAGCGATACATGAGCCATTGCTTTGCCGCTTTGCGTTCATCTCCAGTCAGAAGGAAGCGTGTTTGGCGATGGTTGCGTTCCCACTCCAGTGCCTTAGCCAGCAAAAAAGTATGTTGATGCACATAGTCCTCTTGGTGGTGCATCAAGCCGATCAGACCCTCTAGGGACTGCTGGTAATCATCAATCCCTTCGCGGAAATAGATCCAGTTAATTTTGCCGATACTGGGATGCATATTCGGAAAGCTCGAATGCTTGCCTGCCGCTTGGTAAGCTTCCCAATCATCTTTGGTGCCTTTGGGGTTCCGTTCTTGCCAAGTGTCAAAGGTAATGGCCTCGACATGGAGTAGCGGGATAATGGGCTTGTTACGCTTTAGTGCCAACACCACTTCCTTGAGGCAGTAGGGAGAATTTACCGAGTGGGGCGCAATGACGTAGAGAAAATTGTGGGCTTTTTCGATACCGTCATCAATCTGGTTTTGGAAGTCTACCCCCAGCGGAATGTCATTTTGGTCAAACCACATGTTAAAACCAGCTTCACCAAGATCTTTTTGGAGTCTGGCTGCGAAAGCTTTGCTATCGGCACGACCATAGGAAATGAAACCGTCAAAAAAGCTATTAAACATGGAGGTAAATCAACAGGGTAGACACAGAACTAGACAAGAAAAATCTTGGAGATGTGGACATTCCAAGCCGACATCATGGGAGATTTAATGTCGGGGAGGGTCAGCAAAAATCTCGTCTGTGAGAAAGAAACAAAACCGAGATGTTAACAATATATATAATTTTTCGAAGGTGTAGACACTTTATTTGAATGTTTTATTGTGAAATTTTTGGAAGGTCATCACATTTTCTTCAAGCAATCTTTATCTACTGACGTCAACTCAATTTATCTTTTGTTTGATTTGTCTTTATTGCATTGTTGACATCTGTATAAATTAAAGTCTTATATCTTTACAGAACTATGGTGCTTGTAGTATAAAAAACAGTGATATGTGGTGAAAGAGAATAATTTTAAAAATATAAAAAACGACTGTTCACTGTAGTTTTCAAGGAAGCATAGTTACTACAACAAATAATCGTCTCAGCTATTTGAAATTTGTGCGTATATTTACGTACTAGCAGAAGAATTTAATTCCACTTTAAAAATACTGCCGGGGGCTTTTTGGGCGGTAACGGCTTCCCAGGCGATCGCCTCAAGGAATTTATCACGGGTTTGGGTTTCAACCACATCAACGCCCCATTCACCGGGTTGTAGGGTTTCAGGGAGATTGCTGGTTGCGGGGGAAAGTTTAATGCCACCGAGAATTAAAATTGTCGGGAGATCGCGATCGCCGGCGTCCCGATCACGACGTTTTTGGAGCATGGCTTTGGCGCAAACTTCACCAATTTCTTGGGGTGTATATTTGTCTTTTGCAAACTTGATTTCTACTGACCAGTGAGGATGGCTAATTAATCGGCAATTACACTCGGGATAGTCTTTTAAACCTGCTTGGAAAACCTCAACAAATTCTTCTCTCGTTAAAGGCGAAACAATCCCAGACTGAATATCAAAGTTGTGGGAAAGAAGCATTCTTAGTTGTTCGTCAGCACTCACAATAAATTCTAAATAAGTTGGACAATAAAATAATTTGCATCGAGAAAAAGCTTGTTTTTAAAACTATGCGAGGAATTTCTCAACACAGCGCACAAACATTTCCACACCCATCCCTAGAGCTGTTTCGTCAAAGTTGAAACGGGGGTGGTGATGGGGGTAGGCCAAGTCGCGGTGGGGATTAGCGGAGCCTAGGAAAAAATAGCATCCCGGCACTTCCTGAAGGAAGAAAGACATGTCCTCGCTACCCATCGTTTGGCATTCAGGCGCAACACCAAGGGGAGTCTCAATGGTTTCTTCGGCAACGGTTTTCACGAGGGCGGCGATCGCCGGATCATTAATCGTCGGGGGATACATCTGAATGTAATCCAGCTCATAGGTTGCGCCGTAGCTCTGACAAATACCGTTCACAATCTTGCCGAGGCGATCGCCCAACTCACGCAGTTCAGGGTTGAAATACCGCACTGTACCGCTCAGCTCTGCAAAGTCCGCAACGACATTATGGGCGCGACCCGACTTGAATTCTCCAACCGTCACAACGGCAGCATCAATGGGGTTAACGGTGCGGGACACAAGGGTTTGGAGAGCCGTCACAATCTGAGAACCCACGACAATCGGATCAATGGTTTGGTGGGGTAATGCGCCATGACCACCCTTACCCTGAACGCGTAAATAAAAGGTTTCAGCGGCGGCCATCAATGCACCGGGACGCACACCGACTGTGCCCAAGGGCAAATTATTCCAAAGATGCAATCCGATAATGGCATCCACATCAGGATTTTTGAGGACACCCTCTTCGATCATTGGCTTCGCGCCGCCGGGACTTTCCTCTGCTGGCTGGAAAATGATTTTTACTGTGCCATTAAAATCGCGATGTTCACTTAAATATTTTGCTGTGCCTAGGGCGATCGCCACGTGCCCGTCATGGCCACAGGCATGCATAATGCCGTCGTGTTGGGAGCGGTAGTCTACTTCATTTTCTTCTTGGATCGGTAGCGCATCCATATCGGCACGAATGCCCAGAACTTTGCCTTTGCCTTTGCCTTCGATGAGGGCGGCAATACCTGTCTGAGCCACACCCGTCTGGTGGTCAATGCCCAACTCTGTCAGCTTGTTCGTAATAAATTCTGCGGTGAGATTTTCTTTAAACGCGAGTTCTGGTTTCTGATGAAAATTCCGTCTCCACTGCACCAGCTCAGTTTGCAAGGCTTTGATTTCGGGGCGGATGCGGTGTTTATGGAGGATGGCATCCAGACTGACGGTAGCAACCATGAAAAGTCTCTAGACAAAATAAGTTTGTGATTGTTTCTAGTCTAGAAGATGCTGCTTTAAATGGCTGGGGTTTTGATTAGAGGGCGATCGCCTCTATTTTTTTCGCTTACAAGAGACTGGCTAGAGACAAAAACTCTTCGGCATGTCGGATATGGTCTGCTATTTCCTCTGAGGAAAAGTCTTTGTCTGTATCGTAGTCAGCTTCGCACCTCGCTTTCTCTGCATCGATTAGGTAACGATGAAACTTGCGCGGCACGATATTTGTTTTGGCGAAGTTTTTCCCAAAGGCAGCAATGACAGCGGAGTGTCGAGAAAATGATAGTTCTTGACCTTCGAGAAAGGCTGAGGCGACATAGAACATCGCATAGTAGGCACGGGAAATGGCAAATTCTGGATAGTCACTTTCACCAAGCACTTTTGCTGCGCCTAAACTCTGACGAGCTTTTTGAATGAGTTTGGCTTGTTCTTCATTCACAAGGTTATTCCTTCACTGCGGATATTACGGAATAGAGCACTATTACGGGTTTGCCATTGTTTGAGGGTTGCGAAAAAACAGGTGACTACAACGTCGTATTCA
>CAZXBK010000042.1:23716-25198 GCA_964638765.1 uncultured Synechococcus sp.
GCAGTCGCAGTCGCAGTCGCAGTCGCAGTCGCAGTCGCAGTCGCAGTCGCAGGAGCAGTCGCAGGAGCAGGAGCAGGAGCAGTCTTTTGGGCTTGGATCGGTTGGCGTGCTTGGCAGGGGGATCCCCGTGATGCTTGGGTTCGTTCTTTTGCCGTTGCTTATGGCGCGATTGGTGGCACTTGTTTTCGAGGTGCAGATCTCACCGATGCCGATTTCACTGGCGCAAGATTAAAAAGTACCGATTTCCGTGATGCAAAGTTGGTTCGCACAATTTTTAAAGACACCATCAAACTCGACCAAGTCCGCCCCGGTAAAAGCTATCTTGGCATCAAAAAAATTCGGGAATTGCTACTCACGAAAAAAGCTAATCCGGAAGAAACTTATAGCGATCTCGTCAATTTGCGCGGTTTGAATTTGGCGGGTGCAAATCTCGTTGGTGCAGACTTTTCAGGCTCTAATCTCAGCGACTCTAATCTTTCTGGCGCAGACCTTTCTGATACAAATTTAATCACCACTAACCTCAATGATGCTGATTTAAAAGATGCTGATTTATCTCGCGTCAAACTTGTCCAAACTCAACTCGATAACGCCGATTTAACTGGCGCAACGCTTACCGGAGCCTGCATTGAAGATTGGGGCATTACCGTCAACACGATTCTGAATGGCATCCAAGCAGATTATGTTTATATGCGCTTCCTCGATGGCGATAAACGCCGCCGTAAACCCGATGGCGAAGACGCAAATTTTGCAGAAGGAGAATTTGTCGAATTTATTAAACCCCTTGTCGATACCCTCGATCTTTATCACCGCCAAGTCACCGACCCCCGTACTGTTGCCCTAGCCCTCCGTAAACTCCAAGACGACCATCCCGACGCAGACATTAACCCCATCTCATGGGAACGACGCGGTAAAAACGGTGAAGATATTTTGATTCGTGCCCAAATTTCCGAGAAAGCTAACCTTAGTCAACTCCATTCCGCTCACTTTGAGGAATACAATCGCTTGCAATCTCTGCCTCCAACAGAAGTTGCAGCCCTACTCGCCAAACTCGAAGAAAAAGAGAGAACCATCAGCATTTTGGAAGGATTTGTCGATAAAGCACTCCAAAGACCAAATATCCAAACGGTTCGAGGCGATGTCGTCACAGAAAAGAAGGGTGACAGCGTCAGTATTGATGGCAATATTGGCGTTGGCGTGAATCAAGGAGAAATCGCTGGAGATGCAACCATTGCGGGTCAGTACAACGAAGACCCAGCGCAAAACCCAAACGACACATCAGACAATTCCTAAACAATTACGGTGATTTAGTAGGGGTCAATCGGGATTGACCCAGAGTTAACCTTTCCATCACAGGAGTTTTTGATGTGTTGCAATAGTTAGCTGTGGGCGTTTCGCGAAACGCCCCTACGATAATTTGGCGATCGCCTTTTTGAACTCAGAGCAATTTTGTAGGGGTCAATCGAGATTGATTTAAAACTAACT
>CAZXBK010000043.1:0-25176 GCA_964638765.1 uncultured Synechococcus sp.
GGCACTCTACCAGCTGAGTTATAGCCCCGAAGTTGAAATATATATTGCCGCAATCATTTCAGACTTGTCAAGGCAAAATATAAGGACAAAGCGACTTACTGGAGATGATGTTTGGCTTCGTCTGCAACAGCAACTTGCTCGTCGGTTGTGAGTTTTTCTAGGTATGGCTTCACCTCATCGCCACCAATGCGCCCAAAGGCTTGGGCAACGCGATAGCGGGTTTGCCAATCTCCATCTTCGACGAAAGGTGTCAGTAACTCGATAGCCCGGCGATCGCCTAAATCTCCGAGGGCACTGATCGCACTGGTGCGGACAAGCTCAGTTTCCGACTGGAGGGCTTCCTTTAGCAAATCAAAAGCGCGTGGATCGCCCAGCTCACCAATGGCAGCAATAATACTAAATTGCAACAGCCACTCGGATGTGGAATGGTAGCTCGCTTCTAAATCCGGATAAGCTTCAGTAATTTTCAGTCCGGCGATCGCATCAGCTGCCGCAGCCCGAACATCAATTTCAGGATCATTATTGAGAGCGTCTTTTAACAAAACCAAAGTTTCATCTTCAAAACCAACACCCACAGCATCCATTTGGCTCACTGCCGCGTAGCGCACCCGCGCTTCTTTGTCCTTGAGGAGCGGTTGGATCAGTGGAAAAGCGTCCTTTGGCTCAAATGCCCGCAACTTATTAAGGCCGGAGATGCGATCGCCGAAAACCTCGGAGCTAAGGAGCTGTTGAACAGAATCAATAGAAGACATAGATGAAATTCACCGAATTTTGGGCAGATTACGACGCTTGAGCCATTGCCCGAATGATATCACCTTGAGTAATAATTCCTAAGACCTTATTACTGCCCGACTCTAGTACTGGCAAGCGTCCAACGCTTTTTTCATGCATCAAATGGGCCGCCTCGCGCACCATCTTATCGGGGGCGATCGTCACAACTTTATCGCTCATCACTTCACCGACAGTTTGGCCGAGGGCCTTATGGATTTCCTTATCGTGTTTTGCCGGATTTTGTAAATAAATCACACTGTCCAGCAGCATAATGTAGGGCGGTGTATCCACACCTGTTTCCTGCCAAGTCAGATCCCCTTCGGAGATAATCCCCACTAATTTCAACTCATCATCGACAACGGGTAAACCACTAACTTTACGATCAACCAAAATCTGAATTGCCTCAGATAAAGGCGTATTTTTCTTAACCACAACCGGTTCAGTGGTCATTATTTCGGCAACGGTTTTCGTGATCATGATGCCTTCCTAAGGGATGATTTTGCGGGATATCTTGTCTTAATTGTAAAAAAATCCGCTGTTATCCCCCGTTTTTCGTATCAGATCGTTACTTCGTCGAGGATTGAAGCTTAATAGTGTCTGCCATCACGGTTTCTAAATCAGCAATGAGCTGATCAAGGTCTGAGCCGTGGGTTTGAAAACAGTCTTGGGGGCTGGGTTCAGCTTCAAAATAAATTAACTTTACTTGACCGCCGCCAATACAAAGGATGACTATCTCTTTTTCAAGATTTGCACCGTTAATGATGCCGAGAATTTCTTGAATTCGTCCGCCGACACGCTTATTTAATGTTTGTAGAGCATCGGGGGCGCAAGGAATAAAGTGCGGTTTGGGTTCGAGGTCAATGCCGAGAATTGTGCCGTCATTTTGCCATTCCTGTTGTAGTCCCCACGCAAGGGCAGCCAGCTGGGGCTTGTAGTCCTGCACAAACCAATCGACGTGCGATCGCCATTTTTCTTGGGGTTGGGGTGCTTGGTTATCAAAAGGAGAAGAAAACATTTTTTATGTTTGTGAGTATCTAGCAATAAATTTAAGTCCCCCTTTGAAAGGGGGATTTTGGAGCTCTTATGTTGTGAAGCTCACCGAAAAGAATTGATCAGTAAGCTTTTGTGGCGATCGCCAAATTTCTGAGAATCCCCTCGGCTTCGCCCACCCTTTGGAAAGGGGGCAATGGGTTGTTTAAGTTAAGCCGAGCACCTCGCCATTACCGGACACAACTTTACCAACCTGAAATGCCTTAATACTTTGGGACTGGAACCAAGCTAAACTTTCTGAGGCTTTAGCGGCGGGAACAATTACAACGTAGCCCACACCCATATTAAAGGTGTCCCACATTGCTGCCGCTGGAACCTCACCAACTTTCTGGAGCCATTGGAAAACTGTCGGAATTTCCCAGGCAGTAGTGTCAATCTGAATTGACTGGTCAGCTTTAAGGCAACGGGGCAAATTCTCCGGCAAGCCGCCGCCAGTAACATGGGCCATGGCGTGGATATCCATGCCAGATTTTAGGGCAGCCTGAATTACTTTCACATAGATTTGAGTGGGAGTAAGGAAGACTTCACTCAGGGTTTTGCCACCAAAATCATCGGGTGTCGCGGTCCAATCTAAGCCGTTTACTTCGAGGATTTTACGGACTAGGGAAAAGCCATTACTGTGCACACCGCTACTACCGAGGGCGATCGCCACATCTCCTATTTCGACCTTAGAGCCATCAAGAATCTGGTCTTTTTCAACGATACCGACGCAAAAGCCCGCCACATCATATTCACCTTTTTGGTAAAAGCCGGGCATCTCTGCCGTTTCGCCACCGAGCAGCGCACAACCACTTTGCTTACAGCCTTCTACGACTCCTGCGACAACATTTGCGAGCTGTTGCGGCTCAAGTTTTCCCGTTGCCAAATAATCAAGAAAAAATAGCGGCTCTGCCCCTGCCGTCAAAATATCATTGACACACATTGCCACGAGATCAATACCAACCGTGTCATGGCTGTCTGTTTGGTGGGCGATCTTTAATTTTGTGCCGACCCCATCAGTCCCAGAAATTAAAACGGGCTGTCGATAACCGGCTGGAATTTCAAAACAGCCTCCAAAGCCGCCAAGTCCACCGAGCACTCCGGGACGATAGGTACTTTCGACGTTTTCTTTGATGGTTTTGACGAAAGAACGGCCCGCTTCAATATCTACTCCTGCTTGTTGGTAGTCCATACGATAAAGATTGGTTATTCGTTTACAGTGAACAATTCCCTGGGTACGGGTATGCTGAAAAGCTGATTTTACCGTGCTTTAACCTTCATTGACTGTCTTTCGTTTGAATCACGACGTTAAATTTTTTGTGATGTATACGGATGTTAAGCGGAAAAAGCCTGTGATAATCTTAATCGGCTTAAGAAATGTAACGAAATCACAGCGTTTGTTTCTAAGCTAGATTCCTTTACACATCGTGTTTGGAGTCTCTACACCGCAAAGTTAAGCACTTATTCCTCCAAGAAAGTGACGACATTGCTGGTTGTTGAATTCAATTACTTTTTGAATGTCCTTTAAACGAAAACCTCTGCTTCTACTTTTGGCAACCCTTGCCACTGTTACAACAATTCCTTTTTCCTCTAGTTTTTCTTCTGCGAATACAAACGACGCGAATTCTGACCTCGCCCGCGTTCAGTCCCTCGACGACGACCAAGCTTTAGACTCCCTCGCTACAATTTTTTCCTATCCTTTCGAAGGTCGTACTGCAACCACTCTCTACATCAACCGTTTGCCAGTTCTCACCTTCCGTGACCCCAGCGACCTCCCTGATACTGAGGCTGAGGCGATCGCCACCCTTGTTTCTTCGAAGATTAATCAACTTGCTGAAACTCCGGATTTTGATGCAGCGAAACTCGCGGTGAAATGGCAAGCTGAAAATCAGTATGCCCTTGTCTATGGCGAAGATGTAGTTGTCAAAGTTGATGATAATGTCACCCTCGCTGATAGCACCAACAACCGTGAACAGGATGCCTTGATTGCAGCCAACCGTTTACGCCGTTTACTTGGCGATGCAGCACCGATTACCGAGGTTATTGGTAAGCCTGAGCCAAAAATTATTGAGCCTGTTCTCAGTGTCATTCGCTCGTTTACTGGTCATGCGTCTTGGTATGGCCCCGGTTTCCACGGTCGTCTAACGGCTAATGGTGAGCGCTTTAATCAATATGCGATGACCGCAGCCCACAAAACTTTGCCTTTCGGCACCAGAGTGCGGGTTACGAATATGCGTAATGGCAAGTCGGTTGTCGTTCGTATCAATGACCGTGGTCCTTTCATCCGTGGTCGCGAAATTGATTTGTCTAAGGGTTCTGCCCAGCAAATTGGTCTGATGTCTTCTGGCGTGGCAAATGTCAAACTAGAGATTCTTCAGTAATGTAATGGACAACAGAATCCATGATTTTGGTTAAAACCCTTGCAGGCTTGCAGGCTGCTCTGGCGGCGATCGCCCCAGAAAAAAAGGTTGGTTTTGTGCCAACGATGGGCGCTCTGCACGCAGGTCACGGCAGTCTGATCAGTCGGGCAAGGGTCGAAACTGATTTTGTGGTGGTTAGCATCTTTGTTAACCCACTCCAGTTCGGTGAAAATGAAGATCTTGATCAATATCCCCGCACCCTAGAGGGCGATCGCCACTTTTGCGAAACCTTGGGTGTGGATTTGATCTTTGCGCCGTCGGTTGACGAGATTTACGGTCATGCAGAATCGATAGAGGTTGTACCACCTCAATCTATGACTAATACTCTTTGTGGCAAATATCGCCCCGGCCATTTTGTTGGTGTCGCCACCATTGTGGTGAAGCTTTTACAGTTAGTTCGTCCTGATGTTGCCTACTTTGGGGAAAAAGATGCGCAGCAATTGGCAATTATTAAACGACTGGCAACAGACTTATATTTACCCGTCAAAATTCAAGGTTGCTCCATTGTTCGAGAGGCATCGGGATTAGCGTTAAGTTCCCGCAATCGCTATTTAAGTGATATCGAAAAAACACAGGCTTTAGGATTATCCCAAGCGTTAAAAGCAGCTCAACAGGCTTTTAATTCGGGTGAACGTGATGCCGAAAAACTGGTGGCGATCGCCTGTCAAACCCTCAATAAATTTTCTGGGGTAAAACTGCAATATTTAGAGCTGGTGAATCCCGCAACATTGCAGCCCCTCACAACAGTGACAGAATCTGGTTTACTGGCTATTGCCGCCCATGTCGGCGAAACTCGTCTCATTGATAATGTCATGCTCAACTCCCGCCAACCGATTATTGCCATCGATGGCCCCGCCGGAGCCGGAAAGTCAACAGTTACCCGTCGCGTTGCCGATGAACTGGGATTACTGTTTCTCGACACTGGCGCAATGTACCGGGCGATCGCCTGGCTCGTTTTAGAAAATGGTATTGACCCCCAAAATGAAATTGCCGTTGCCGAACTCGTAAGCACTGCCACTGTCCAGCTAAAACCTTCCAAAAATTCCGACAAACCGACCACAGTACTGGCGAATGGTCACGATGTCACCACAGCAATTCGTACCCCGGAAGTCACCTCAAAAGTTTCAGTAGTAGCCGCCCAAGCATCTGTACGAGCAGCCTTAGTCAAACAGCAGCAGGACATGGGCAAAGAAGGTGGCATTGTTGCAGAAGGTCGCGATATCGGCACCCACGTTTTTCCTGACGCCGAAGTAAAAATTTTTCTCACCGCAACCCCCGTAGAACGTGCCCGTCGTCGTGCGAAAGATCTAGAAGCCCAAGGTGAAACAGTTGATCTAGAAAAGTTAGAAGCCGACATTATAGAGCGCGATCGCCTCGATAGTACCCGTAAAATTGCGCCCCTTGTCAAAGCCGCTGATGCAGTTGAAATCGTGACCGATGGCATGACCATTGAGGCTGTTGTCGAAAAAATCACAGCAATGTATCCTTCCCGATAACTTTTACTGGCGCGCGACGCCTTGTGAGCTGCAAAAAAATAACCCCGCAAGACTTTGCGGGGTAAAAAATGAAAGCTATTCATTTGCAATTTCTGATGGTTAAGCCCTTAAATTTAGGGCGATCTCAAAACGAGAACAATTACTTAGCCACAGTCTCTGCTTGGTAACTTTGTTCAAGTGTTTCACGCTGTGCTTCACCAACCGTTTCACCAGTGAGAACTTTAGTAATAAGAGCATCAGCAGAAATAATGCCTGCGCCGTTAACGGTAAAAAAGAGGAAGCAGGATGCGTAAATCGCAGATAGCTCAAGATAAGGAATACTTAAACCAGCCACCTTGATGTGGTGGTACATCGCGACGAGCATTGTGAAAAATAGACCCAATGCCGCAGGACGAGTTGCTAAACCTAGAGCCACAAGGGGAGCACCGATTAATTCGGTGAAAGCAGCAACATAACTGAAAAAGATTGGGAAAGGTAGACCAATAAACTCTACGTAAGCGGCGGAGAACCCTTCAATATCGGACAGCTTATCGAGACCATTGTGCACCATAAAAATTCCGAGGGTAACTCGAAAAATTGTCCATGCAATTTGAGACTTGATGTCAGCTTCTAGGGTCGGCTTGAATACTGCCGCCAGGATATTTTTTAAATTCATAACTGGAAATAAATGAGATGAAATGATTACGACCTGAGGCAAAAAACATCAAATAATCTGCCATCCTATTTTTTCGCCCCAGAACCTATGACTTTCATAGACTTAAACAAATTGTAACGAAATATGAACCAAATCCGCCAGTGATCACTCATAAAAGTCGCCAAAATTCTTGATCTATGCTCTGCGGCAGACTTCTCAGTTCCAGAAAAAAAGCCTAAACGCACACACCAAGCTAGTCCAAAATCTGTCAAAATTGCCTTTAAACAAGGTGTTTGGGAGTATTTCAAAATCAAAATACACTCCACAAATCGACCGAGGCGATCGCCAAAATCTTATTTTGGATTTTTTACTAGCAGTGATTAGAGAACACCAAGAAAAATATTGACAAAAGTTCTTGGTATAGTAAACGAAAGTAAAATAGATAAGACATTTTCTCAGAATTACCATGAAAAAACTCTCCACCATCGGAAAGCGCCTAGCCATTATGGTTGCGGCAGTAGCTTGTCTTTTAGGCATCTTCTCTCCCGCAGCGCTCGCTGAAGACCACGTTGTAAAAATGGGTGCGGATAACGGCATGCTCGCCTTCCAACCCTCACAGATTACTGTTAAAGCCGGTGACACAATCACTTGGGTCAACAACAAAGTTTTCCCCCACAACGTCGTCTTTGATTCTGGTATCCCCGGAGGCGCAGAGTTGGCTCAGAGCCTTTCTCAGACCAAACTCATGATGACCCCCAACCAAGAGTTCTCCGTAACTATTCCTGCTGACGCGCCTGCTGGTGATTATTCCTACTACTGCCAACCCCACCGTGGTGCTGGTATGGTCGGTAAAGTGACTGTCGCATCCTAAGTCGACAGTGCTTGATCACTGATTGAGTTCAAAATTCAATTGTTTCAACAAGACTGGATGTTCCCCGAAAGTGGCGTCCGGTCTTTTTTTGTTGTGAAATTTTATGCTCAAACGAACCTTCATTACATTCTTGCCATCCTTGAGGATTCACTAGCTGCAATTTACCAGCTTCAAAATGGCGACAGTGATCTGAGGCACTGCCCTTGAAAATTAAATGCCAATCTTCGTAATTTTAAACAATTAGAATTAAGGCTTTATTGGTTTAAGTTATGTACTCCTAGCAAAGATAACTATTCTGAAGGAACGCCCGCGATCGCCATTGGGAGTTCTAACGTTGAGGAAAGAGCTCTAATAGTTCAATGGATTATGGCTGAACATCAATTTTCTTCAACCCAAGATAATAGTGAAGCATTTGAGCAAGAGGCTCTCGCCCGTTTCCGCGAGGTGTTGCTCATTTTGCCGAATACTTGCCGACTACATCGGGAAGTTTGGGACCAATCAACAGTCTTGTGTTTAGATTTTCAGGACTGTCCAGACGAACTCGCAAATGTCAAAAAACAGGAGCTCATGATTTTAGTCGGTGCGGATCATCTCGGATTGGCCCAGGCAATTTCATTTCGCATTGGCAATAAGATTAAAGGCTGGTCAAATTTTTCAACTACCGACGTTTAACGCGCAATAGCCGACTTTCCACGACTCTAAATTTAAAGACAACAGACTTTAAAATGTAGGTTGAGTAAATACGAATAACGGCAAGGCGAACGATAGCGATGAGTATCGACAGTGAAAAAATGACGGCAGGCATTAAAATTACCCGTTGTCTGCATGTTGCGATTTTAGTGTCGGATCGGACGCGCTCGGAAGCGTTTTACGACCAAATTTTACAGCTACCAAAGGTTGAACGTCCCTTTAATTACGCAGGTACTTGGTACCAGTTGGGTGATATGCAATTTCACCTGATCGAGGCTCCCAATTTCGCCGCATCGATTCAAAATGCCCAAAAGATTGGTCGCAATCCCCACGTGGCTTTCGGTGTCAAGGATTTACAGGTTGTGTTGTCACAATTGGAGTCGCAAGGTTATCCCTATCAAATGAGTGCGTCGGGTCGGCAGGCTTTATTTGTGCAAGATCCAGACGGCAATGTCATCGAAATTACTCAGGAAGAAGCGAGTTCAAGCTGATTGCAATCCCATAGGGTTTGACGCTCTTGGGTTCCTTGGTTCGAATTAACCCAGACCAGTTCAGATTTTTGCGGTTTGCCATCGCTGAGGGTCACAACAGAAAAGGCATGGTGGCGATCGCCGTCGGGATATTGCTTCAGGCGAGGCACTTGGGCAGCGTTAACGTACAGAATTTGGTCTTGGCATTTCACGCGAGTCCGTAGCCGATCTTTGCGGTGGCGTAGGCTGTAGTGCATGTGGCCAAAGGTGACAAAGGAAATATTTTTACCGAGGTCTTTTGTGGCGGCGATCGCCTGCTCAAAGTCTGGGTCACCAAAATCACCGCCGAGGGGATTCCAATCGCGACCACACATATCTTCCGGTTCTGTACCTAAACCAGTGGGGCCATTGTGTCCAAGAAAAATAATATTATCGCACTGGGCAGATTTCACACGGCGCATCATGAGGGCAAGGGATTCTTCGAAACTATTGACCCCAAACCGCTCACTGAGAAACCGCTTGTTTTTCCATTTTTCACCACCCCAACTAAAGGGACGACTGCCAATAATCGACAGATTTAAACTCGGTAAATCAAGGCAACCATAACCCACATGGGCATTGTCTAGAAGATCGATCTGCATCTGCACACGATCCTCTAAGGCATGGTCGTAGGGGGCTTTTTTGCGACCCCAATCGGAAGCTGTATACCAAGCGTCGTGATTCCCGAAAATGGCAGCTTTCGGGACTGGCAAAGCAGCAATTTGCGCGACTAAATCCACTGCTTCGTTGCCAAAATCCCCCACAAACAAGACACAATCAACGCCTAAAAGTTCTAGGGCACGGCGATCGCCCCCTTCATCCCATTGGTCATGGATATCGCCGACGATGGCAATTTTTAGTTCAGTTTTCGGAGAAGAATGCTCAGACATTAGCACTTGCAAATTTAGTTACTGAGGGCTTTTAGGAAACTTTGGAGTTCGCCGAGAATGCCACGTTTTTTAATTTTGGTATTCGTTTCACCCTCTGCACCATCTTCTGGTGCGACCGCTGCTAGCAAAAGACGATCTAAATGTTCACCAAGGGGTTTAGTGGGCTCCGTCGCGATCAGTTCATATTCTCCCTCTTCTTTTTCGAGGTAAACTTCCCAACCGGAGGGGAAAGACCGCCACACCATTGCCCCTTCGTAGGGACGAATATAGTAGGCACTTTCTAGGGTGCTAATAAAACGCTCACGCAGTTGCCGCGCCGCATAACCAATACCCACAATGGACACATCTTCCAGCTGGGGAATCAACATAATGACCGGGCGATCGCCAGCGAGATTACAGAGTTTTTCCACCTGAGCGACTTCCACGGAAGACGGACATACCACAATAAAAATTTGGTCAGCGTCATTGATCTTGTATTCCACAGGGCTACGGGAAGAGCCAATATCCGTGACGTTAAATTCAATGTCACCCCAATCCCGTTTCGCCAGAGCCGCCGCTCCGGTGTCAGGAAACAACACCCGCAAACCCGAACCATATTCTTGTACGAAAAGCTGCGAGAAATCCCATGCCAAGCTTTGGGCTTTTAGGGCAATCTCCGGAAAACACAGCTCCACCAGCACGCGACCACATCCGGCTTCCAAACTAGTGAGCGTGGCAGATTTTGCCTGTTCTAGAGTTTCTTCAAAGGACTTTGGGAGATTCGACATAATCAACGGCACACAAGCAAACTTTGGATTTAATACTTCTGTTTATTATCAAACTAGGCTGCAAGCTTCGTCAAAGTCATCACTTTAATTACTCGTAAATTTTGTTTTGACGTTCAATTCTGCTGCAACTTAATTAACGAGCATTAGCCATAGGTGCGACCGCGCCACGAAATAGATTTTGTATTTGCCGACAGAAAGATCCGCAGTACAGCCAAAGGATCGGCAAAGGGAGACAGCCAAAACAATAAAGAATTTTTGTTGGGATAACGGCTACGGTCATAGGATCCGGCGATCGCCAAGAGCATCGCAAACCTAACGAACAATAATCCAGCATTTAAACCGAGCAAACCTGTAAAAAAGGGTCCGTGGGTGCCCCAGTGCTCCAGACCTAAAAACAGTAGCGTGAAAGGCAACGGTAATCCTTGCACCATGATCAGCAGCCAGAGTTGTCCTAGCAGTTCTGATTTGGATGTTGCATCCTTCAGATCCAGCGATCGCCCCCACTCATCCCAAGTCTCCTTTAACCCCTCATACATGCGAACTTTAATCACCTTTGCTCCATCAAGGAAACCGACTCGATAACCAGCCTTGGCGATATTGCGCGCTAACGTCACATCATCACAAAACGAGCTAGCCGCCGAACTATAGCCACCGACTTTTTCCAATACTTCACGGCGACAGAGAAAACATTGACCGTTGGCCATTACCGAATCCTGATCGGGATTGCGAATTCCCGCCACATCAAAGCGAAACAGCAATGTCATCAAAAGCGCGGGCTGCAACCACCACTCTCCCGGATATTGCAAAATAAATTGCGGCGACAGGGTAACCAGATCGAAATTCTCCTCTTCAGCCGCCTGAAGCAAACTGGCGATCATGCCCCGCTGAGGTTCCGTGTCCGCATCAATGCCGAGGAACCATTTACTGTCAGGCGAACTTTTTTCAAAACCCCAATTCAAGGCCCAAGGTCTTCCCACCCAATCTTCTGGCAAAGGATCATCTGTTAACAGTCGAAAACGCGGATCCGTCTCAGCTGCGGCGAGAACCTTATCCTGCGTGCCATCGGTGGAATTGCTATCTACCACCAAAATTTCCCGCACTTCGTAGCTCTGCTGACCCAGACCGTCAAGGCAAGGCTGGATGCGTTCAGCTTCATTTAACGTGGGGACAACGACCGTCACAGAGGCAAGATTATCGGAATTGGATGGCTTCGGCGTCAGGGGAGGACGGCGTACTGCACCTTTCGCAAACCGCGACAACACAATAATTGCGGCGCTACCTTGCAACATCAAGAAAAATAGCGAAATCCCACCGACAAACTCTGCACTAAACCAATCCATATAATCAATGCCCTTTCTTCTGAATTAACGTTTCAAATAAAAATGAATACAAAAAACCCCCAAACCAAAAGGCGGGGGGAATTTTTTTGAGAAATTAACGGCCTGCTGTCACAGGAATTTTGTCTGAAGCAATGTTGTCATCCATCACAGGGATTGAGACAGTTTGCTCACTAGCTTTGGGAATGCTGAAATACAATGCAACCACAGGAAACAAACCCAGAATAAATCCGAGGGGTACAGGCCCAAAAATGCCGCCGCCGAGACTCATCATCGTGGCAAAGACAAAGTTGCTGAGGTACATCGCGAAGGGCAAAAATAGCTGTTCGCGGGAAAAGTTCATTTCTTCTTTCCCCCAGAAGAGGCTAGCAATACCCATGAAGATTGCGCCTGTGCCGAACCAACCAGTGAAGTTTTCGTAGGGCATCCCAAAGAAAGGTCCCACAACTTCCCATTCCCAGAAAGGTACGGAGGTTTGACTCATACCGGGATCTAAAACGAAATCCCAAGAGGTGAGCAATAATGCACCAAGGGCGATCGCCGTAAGAGAGTAAACGAAACGGGGCAGATTATATTTCTGTAAACCGACTCTCGCAATTAGAAAACTACTGAAGCCGAGGTAGAACCAAGACAACGGAATCGTAAACGGCACTAGACCAGCAATCTTGTAGCCCAAGCCAGTGGTGTAGTGGTATGCCCCGAAAGGGAAACCAGTGCTAGTGCCCATCAGCTCCGCTGACACCGAGATAGCCAAAGCAGGCACTAAAAATGTCAATAATTTCTTTGCGCCTAGGATTCGGTAGCCGTATAGCGCGACTGCCAACATGCCCAGAACCATATAGACAACACCGCCATTAGCCATAGACAAACGGAATGCTAACTTGCCAAACTCAGGCAAACTGCCAATGAAGCCAGGATGGGGCAAAACGAGCAATAAACCCGCTAAACCAAATCCCATTGAAATAACGTGACCCCATAATAGATATTCTTCCGGTTTGAGACTTTTGTTCATAACAGACGCTGACCTCCTAGCATTCCCGTGGCGCGTTGGCTTGAGACCAAGGGCAAAGTAATATTCACCCTAGTTTACAAAAAATTGTAAATAAATCTGTATTTTTATTGCATATTTAGCGAAATAAAGTTTGAAGAGATGATCCATTTGCCTCGTAAATACTGTGACCAGTTAACGACTTGAATAGTCTTATTCAGCATTTTTCAAATACGTCATTTGGCTGACTACAGAGAACCGAATCACTCCTTTACTACCAGCCTACGTCATTACACGTAACAAAAGCAGCACTAAGCCTGTGGTTTCTGGTGTACTATCCTGAACGCGAGGCGATCGCCATGAATCAATCATCAGTCGGAAAATCACCGATTGTTTTAACTTTACTTCGCATTTCTGGCCAAGTTACGGAGAAATAATCACTTTACGTGGTTTTCCTGATGTAATTTTCAGATTTTTGAATAAAAGCTATTAAGCTGTAGGAGGGCAACGCCTCAATTTGAAAATTGACTTTCTTTCCCAGTCACTCTCATCTCAACTTACCGAACACGATTACACCATGAAACGAGTCTTGGTCGTGGATGACGACCCTATCCTACGCAAAATCTTGCAAAATTTCCTAACCCAAAGCGGTTATCAAGTTGAAATGGCAGTTTCTGGAGATATGGCGCTGCAAATCTGGGAAAAATATCAACCTGATGTGATCGTTTCAGATGTCAACATGCCCTCAATGAATGGGCTAGAGTTCTGTAAACGTCTACGTTCGATGCCGTCAGGGCAACTTGTTCCTTTCATTTTTCTTTCTGGTCAAGACGAGCTTGAGGATCGTCTGAAGGGTCATTCTTCCGGTGGTGATGACTATCTGACAAAGCCCTTTGAGATGCAGGAGCTGTTAGCGAAGATCGAGCGCCAGCTAGAACGTACCCAGCAGATCCATGCGGAAATCCTACGGTTAGTAAATTCCGTCAGCATTCAAGAGGCAAAATCCAACGAACCAGAACCGGAACCCCTCCCCCTCACACCAGCAGAAATCCGCGTTTTCTGGGAAGTGGTACAGGGTTTAACAAATAAACAAATCAGCGAAAATCTTTTTATTAGTCCCCGTACGGTACAAACACACCTGAGCAATATTTTAGGTAAGTTGCAATTAGATAATCGTGCTCAGCTCGTCCGATTTGCCTATGAAAAGGGCTATAGAGCGCCGGAATCACAAGAAGACTAGAGCCAAACAGCAACGTAAATTCATCTCATTAGATTAAAACGGCGGCGATCGCCATCACGTTTCGCCAGTGGGTACTTGAAGAGCGGGATGATCAGGACAAATGTAGCCTCCATGAGTTGAGAGATTGTGTGTGGCAGAAAAATATCTCGCGTCCCTCAAACACATTGCCCTAGTAGGACAAGTCAGAGTGACTGAAAAGATTTTTAAAGAACAGTAAATATTTCCCCTAGTTTCCTGTGATAGTCTGGTTTGATAGTGATTTGTCTCAATTGCAGCAATGAATAGAGAAGTCGCCTTGAATTTTCTCAGCGACGCATCACTAAAACGACCCCGATTAAGCACTGAACTGACCCTACGGAGAACCAATTTGTATGGAGGCAACTAGCGATTTACTGCAAGATTTTTCAGCACTAACTGCCAAAAAGCAGCTTGCGGAAATTCCTGCGCTAGTTAATAAAGGCGAGCTTGGCTTTAAGTGCTTGCGGGACTATTTATTATCACAACAGGATGAAGAACCAACGCCCGTGATGGGACGCATTATTCAGGTTCTTAATCAAAATCAAACTTCTGATAATTTGCTGTTTCTCCAGCAAGAGTTTCCTGAAGGTGTCGTCGAACTGACCTCCACTAGAGGCGTCGACTACCAAGAGATTCAGGACAAATTGATCGAAGAAGATTTCCTAGAGGCGGATCTCCTAACTGTCCGCAAAATGTGGGAGCTGGCTGGTGCATCAGCGGTCAAGCGTAAGTGGCTGTATTTCACCGAGGTAGAACGTTTCCCAGCCCATGACCTATACATGATTGACTTGCTATGGCGTGTCTATTCCGGTGGCAAGTTTGGCTTCTCTGTACAACGCAAAATTTGGTTATCTCTGGGGAAAAACTTTAATTCCCTCTGGGATAAAATCGCTTGGCGGAAAGGTCGGACGTTTGCCCGTTATCCAAGTGCATTTACGTGGAGTTTGGATGCGCCTCGGGGACATTTACCGACCACAAACCAGCTCCGTGGCACAAAGGTGATTTTGGCACTCTTTCAACATCCGGCTTGGCAAAAGAAAGATGAAGTCTAATGCTAGCTGGCAAACCCGAATCATAAGGGTCATCAAGGACTAATAACTTTTCTTCAAAGTAGGACGTAGGGTCTAGTCGTACACTAGCAAAGGACAATTTGAAAGATGTTTTGCTATGACGATGGATTACCGCATTGAAAAGGACTCCATGGGCGATCGCCAAATCCCCAATAATGCTTATTACGGCATTCAAACCCTAAGGGCAACGGAAAATTTTCCGATTAGTGGCCTGAAGCCCCTACACACCTATGTAGATGCTTGTGTGCTGATCAAAAAAGCAACGGCGATCGCCAATGGAGAGCTTGGCTGTATTCCAACGGATATTAGTGAAGCGATTGTCACAGCAGCCGATGAAGTCCTCAAAGGTGATTTGCGAGAGCAATTTGTGGTAGATGTCTATCAGGCTGGAGCAGGCACATCCCACCATATGAATGTCAATGAGGTGCTGTCGAACCGCGCCCTCGAAATTCTTGGTGGCGAAAAGGGTGATTATAAAAAAGTTAGCCCTAATGACCACGTAAACTACGGGCAATCGACCAATGATGTAATTCCCACAGCGATTCGGATCGGCTCTCTCCTCGCCCTCGAACATTGTTTATATCCTGCACTGTCTGGGGCGATCGCCACCCTCGACAACAAAGCAGAAGAATTTGCCAATATCGTCAAATCTGGCCGCACCCATATGCAAGATGCCGTACCCGTCAGGCTAGGGGAAGGTTTTCGCGCTTGGGCGGAAATTTTAACCGCTCATATGGGACGCATCGAAACAGCAGCAAAGGATCTCACCGTTTTAGGTTTGGGGGGTAGTGCTTCCGGTACAGGTCTGAATACCCATCCCGAATATCGTTTTCGTGTCGCCGAAATTCTCAGTGACTTAATCGGGCAGCCCCTCACATCCGCGCCTCACCTAATGGCCGCGATGCAGAGCATGTCCCCTTTCGTAAACGTTTCTGGTTCGCTCCGCAATCTTGCCCAAGATCTCGTTAAAATTTCCCACGATTTGCGGTTAATGGATTCAGGGCCAAACACTGGTCTAAAGGAAATCCAGCTGCCCCCTGTACAACCCGGCTCGTCGATTATGCCCGGTAAATACAATCCAGTGATGGCGGAAATGACCTCAATGGTTTGTTTTCAGGTGATGGGCTACGACACGGCGATCGCCTTTGCGGCTCAAGCGGGTCAGTTGGAACTAAATGTGATGATGCCGCTCATTGCCTACGACTTGATTCACAGCATCGAAATTCTCGGCAATACGATTAAAGCCCTCAGCGAAAAATGTATTGCAGGGATTACTGCTAACGAATCACGCTGTAACGCCTACGCTGAAGGGAGTCTTGCTCTGGTGACTGCCCTCAATACCCACATTGGCTATCTCAACGCAGCGGACGTTGCCAAAGAATCTCTGCAAACAGGTAAATCCCTGCGCCAAATTGTCCTTGAAAAAGGCCTGATGGATGAAGAGACTCTCGCCAAGGTTCTCGATCTTGAAAAGATGAGTCAGATGCCAACGAATTCGTAGCAAACAAATTAGGCGATCGCCATCCCAGCCACCCTTGCCTTGAATATTTAGCGGACTGCTTTTTTTAAATGGGTTTGGTTTCACACGGACAAACGGCGATCGCCTTTTTAATATCTACGCCGGACTATCTGGACGATAAATTTTGCAGGGGCGATGTTTGGCATCAATTTCAATCACCAAATCTGTCCAGTCAGAATCTTGCGTGAGTGGCGTAATAAACAACTCTGGATGGAGCGATCGCCAGAAATAATCCACAAAATCATCAATCTCAGCATCACTCATTCCCGTTTTTCCCTTAGCCATCATGATGTGCTCAGCATCTTTGCGCCACTGTTTACTCAGTCGATAATCTTCTGGGTACAACACAATCAGTCGATCTAGCTTTTCCCACAAAGGCAAATAAGCCTTTAACGCCTCGTTCATATCCCGCGCAAATTGCTGATCTTCACTAGTCTCAATCGGTCTTGGAGGATTATCGAAAACCTCCGGTGTCACGGGACGACATCCCACAAACCATCCTTCAAATAAAATTATTTCCGCTGGGTCAACCTCTTCAGGTGCCACGCGATCACCCTGACCGTTGTGGAGGGATTTATCAAAGCGGGGAATAGCAATTTTGTCGTCAATATTTGCCCGCTGTAGCTGCGTTAACACCTCTAAGCCCGTGTCAATGTCGTGGGTGCCGGGAGGGCCGCGCCAAATTAGACGCGGTTGGGTTTCGAGGAGTTTTTGACGCTCTGCATAGGTTTTGTAGAGATCATCGATAGAAATGGCAATGCAAGGATAATTCCAAGACCCTAAAATTTCCTGTAAAACACGGCTGATGGTTGTTTTCCCTGTACCTTGCCCCCCAAGAATCCCTTGAATTAACGGTTGATCCTGCTGTTGTCGCGCCCGCCGTAACTGCATCGCCAATGGCAACCATAGTTCCCACAAGGTTCGCAAAATCGCGTTTTGATCCGTAAACTTCATCGATTCACAAAGCTGAATAATACGGGGGGCGATCGCCACAAATTCCTTTGCCCTCATCGCCATGCCTGCCACAGTCATTTCGCAGTCTAGTCCCGCCGCCTGTGCTGGCTCCTCTTGCGCTGCAACCAAGAGCTTTTCATAGTCCTCCACCTGTGGAGGTTGCCCCGCTAGCCAACTCGCTAAGACTTTGACAATATCCATCCCCGCTATGCCTCACCCGACTTTTTGTTAATTCTTTCTAAATTAGATCCGTTCTCTAAATTCAGACAAGCAGGCGATCGCCATAATGAAAACAAATTAACCCACAAATTGACATTGTGTAATTTTCACACTACAATAGATAGTGTAAATAAAACATAAACAACTGGGAGTTATCGATGTCCACATCCTTACCCATTCCAACTTTTTTTAATCCCCAAACCGTCGGTAAAATTTGGCGTGTCCCCTATCTCGAACGGGCGACAGAAGCGGAAAACTGGGCAAAACAGCACCAGATCAAGCCTGCGGCGACAGATAAGAAACGTATCTGCCTAATGGCGATTGACGTGCAAAATACCTTTTGCCTGCCTGATTTTGAGCTATTTGTCGGTGGCCAATCCGGTATGGGTGCAGTCGAAGATAATGTGCGTCTATGTCAATTTATCTATCGCAACCTTGGGGTGCTCACAGAAATTGCCCCTACGATGGATACCCACACGGCGATGCAAATTTTCCACCCGATTTTTTGGGTCAATGATGCGGGCGAACATCCCCAACCGGCCAGCACTATTAGTCACGAAGATGTGCAACAAGGTGTGTGGAAAGTAAATCCGGCGATCGCCTACAGCATTAGTAAAGGTAATTACGTTGGGCTACAACAATTTGCCCTGCACTACACCAAAAAGCTCGACGACGATAGCAAATATCCCCTCACGATTTGGCCCTATCACTCGATGGTGGGCGGTATCGGTCATGCTCTCGTCTCAGCAGTGGAAGAGGCAATGTTTTTCCACAATATGGCTCGCCATAGCCAAACTAATTTTGAGATTAAAGGCGGTAATCCCCTAACGGAAAATTATTCGGTACTACGTCCCGAAGTACTTAAAGATGCCAAGGATCGTCCCATTGCCCAGAAAAATACCCGTTTTCTCCAGAAGCTCCTCAACTTTGATGCGGTGATTATTGCAGGCCAGGCAAAAAGTCACTGTGTGGCTTGGACGATAGACGATTTACTATCCGAGATTTTGACCCAAGACCCCAACCTCGCGAAGAAAGTTTACCTACTCGAAGACTGCACTTCCCCAGTGGTGATCCCCGGTGTCGTGGACTTTACCACCCAAGCTGATCAAGCCTTTGAACGCTTTGCCAAGGCTGGGATGCACATCGTTACATCCGACATGGCGATCGCTGACTTTCCGGGCTTAGATTTGTAAAGAATATGTCACCAAAGTGTGGAAAAACTATAAAGAACTAGCGAAAACAAAATCCTTCCGTACAATAGGGATAAGTAAATGTACACAGGCGAAATAAGGGTCTATGGCAACGGAGAAAACGGCAGCTGAGGCGGGATTATCGGAACGGGAAATCCAAATCGTTGATTTGGTCGCTAGCGGTTTGACCAACCATGAGATCGCCTCACAACTCGAAATTAGTAAGCGCACTGTCGATAATCACATCAGCAATATTCTGACAAAGACATCCACTGACAATCGTGTATCCCTCGTCCGTTGGGCGTTGCAGTGGGGTAAGGTCTGTCTTGACAAGGTTAACTGTTGTACTTTGCCCAGTAATTCGGCGATCGCCGAGTAGGACATTAGCTCGACCTTGTTTCTAATTTGCCGCGCACAATAATCACGGTACGGTTTGTTCCTTTGGCGATCGCCTCGGGGATATTACCGTGGAGAGCTTGCTGGAGCAGACTATCACTGCTAGCACCCATCACCACAATGTCGTAGGTTTCTTCTTTAATCACCCGAATTAAGCTATCGGTAACGATGCGCGAACGGATGGGTAAAGGAATGACCGGGATCTCAACGTATTCTTTGAGTTTATGTTGGGCATCACTGAGTACAGGAAATTGCTGCATACGATGTTTCGGTTGGTAGACCTGACATAAACAAATTTGTGAGGGCAATGAATAGCGCCGGACATCAGGGGTTAGACGTAACAAAGCTGGCACAAAATCCAAGGCTCGCTGGGCATTGTGCCCCCCAGAAATCGGACATAGAGTGCGCAGGCGTGGTGTAACCGGCGACGCTAATTTCAGGGGATGGGCATGGCTCGTTTTTGCCAAAATGACATCGCAGGGAGCCTCTTTCACTAACACTTCAATGACACTGCCAAAGAGCTGTCCCGCCGGATTGCGATCGCCCTGCCAACCGAGAATGAGTCCAACATCATTGGCTGACAATTGTTGCAACATGACCGCTGAAACGTCGTGCGCCAAAATGATTTGGGTGTGGATAGCAACGCCCCACTGATGACCCAGTTTTTCAAGACGCTGGAGTAGTTGACGTTCGGGAATAGTATTGATCGCGGTTTCCGGCAGAGGGCAAGGGGCAGACACTTCAATAATGTGCAAACAACAAATAATGGCGTTTTTATCTTTGGCGATCGCATAGGCGATTTTTAGTAATTCTTCGGCGGTATTCGGGTTGGCGATCGCCACCCAAAGTTTATTTTGATGACGGTCAATATCTTGGGTGCGATAAACGCAGTAGCTCGGCTCTTGAAGTTTGATGGCATGTTCGCTGTTGCCGAGGAGTTTTTGGGCTTCGGCGCGAATAATATCCGAGCGGGTAATGATGCCCTTTAAACGATTTTGCTCAACTACGGGTAACCGTGAAATTTGATAACGATTCAGCAAATACAACACATCGCTGAGAGAAGCCTGGGGAGCCACGGTAATCACTTTGCGCTGCATCAGCTCGCCAACGGTAATGTCCCTTTTGCGAGAAGGGGATTGGCCTAGATCGCCTTGGGTCAAAACACCGACCAATTTGCCCTGCTCTAAAACGGGAAAACCCCTGTGGGGCGATTGGGACAAAATCGGTAAAAGTTCGTCGAGAGTGAGATGACTATCAATGGTTTCAACGTCCGGCTGCATCACCTGTGCCGCCGTTAAATTCATTAACACCTGCGGGTTGTCTTGTTCTTTTAGGTGTATGCCGCTGGCTTCGAGGAGATGTTCGTAAATTGAGCCTTTGTACATACTTTCGCCCACGATAAATGCCGTTACCGACGCCAACATGAGGGGCAAAACTAAATTGAAATCGGTCGTTAATTCAAAAACAATGACGATCGCCGTGACGGGAACGCGCACCACTCCCGTAAAAAATGCCCCCATCCCGGCAAGGGCATAGGTGTACTGAGAGGCTTCTGGAATCAGGGCTTCAGCACAAAATCCAACGAGATATCCCAAGGCTGTGCCAAGAACTAAAGTCGGCGCAAATAATCCCCCCGGCGCACCGGAACCATAGGCCAGTAAACTCAACCCAAAGTGGGCAATAAAGGCAATCGCAATGACTTGCCAACCGGCATCACCTGTTAACAGAAAATCTCGCAGTCCCGCATTATCTCGGAAAAAATCTGGCAAAAACGAAATGACAATCCCCGAAATCATCCCGGCGATCGCCATCCGTACAGCCAGATTAAGACGCATCCGACGGTTAAAGTGGAGCACCGTTAAAATGCCGCGATTAAAAAAAGCGCCTAGCCCACCAGCCAAAGCGCCCAAGATTAAATACAACGGAATTTCTTTGACTGAAAAATAGCTTTGATTCGCCGCGCTCAGCAGTTCACTGGGTAAATTTAAATCCGATGTGCCAAACCACCGCGACACCACTGACCCGGTAAACGATGCCACAATCGCCGTCTCTAAAGTCAGACCGGACATATCCCGCATCAACTCTTCCACGACAAACAGAACTCCGGCGATCGGCGTATTAAAACCTGCCGCCAATCCCGCTGCCGCCCCCGCTGCAATCATTTGTCGACGATGATCGGGCGTGATGGGCAACCATTGACTGAGTTGTGCTGCCAGTGCTGCCCCAATATGTACTGTCGGGCCACGCCGCCCCAGGGTTAAACCGCCCCCTAAAACTAAAATTGTGCCGATTGATTTGGCGATCGCCACCTTCCACGACAAGGGCAACGGAAACTGAGCCAGCACCACTTTCACCTGCGGCACGCCGCCTCCTTTCGCTTCTGGTGCAAAGGTTTGCAGGGTTAAACCCGCTAGTGCGCCACACACTAAACCGAATAGCGGCAAAATTAGCCACGCGCCGTACTGATGACTGAGGGCAACACGATAGCTGCCGAGGCTACCAATGCCTGCTTTAAGAAATAGAGCTGATAAACCTGAAATTATCCCGATAATGCAGGCTTCAACGATTAAATAATTTCGATTGAGACTGAGCTGCCCGAATCGACGTGATATTCCCCAATTTCGCACGGGAATCATGATGGTTTCTTGGTCGTAGACTCTCGAACATGAATCGATATGCTCTTAAGCTATCAGATTATTTGCCCGTTCCCCGCCGCAAATCCAAGCTCGTCCCAAGTAGGATGTGTTAGACGGTTTAAATTTTTGGTCTCAAATTGATAAGTCTGCTATCCGTCGTAACGCATCTTTTTAGAACATTTGGGAAATAGCGATGTCGGCGATCGCCCCTTCAAATTTCATGTTGTTTCGAGTTCGAGAAATTGAGCTGGTGCGTCTCAGGATCTCAAGCAATTAGCAAATCTGTCGCAATTGACTTCTCTCAATATGTTTAAGTTTGAATAAAGCTCTTAAGAATACTAATAATTAAATCAAGATTATTGAGAAAGTATTCTTGGACATCAATCTGAACTTCATTTCCCACTAATTTAAGGAATTTCCAGTTTGTCCCAGTTGTGACGCTGCCATAAATTGCGTGGGATTCATTTCCTTGTCTTTGATTGAAAATTTGTGCGGCGTGCATTTCAGCAATACATTGCCCTAGACCTAGCTGAATGTTGTCATTTTTTGCTTCAACGAGGATAAGAACAGGCGCTTTAATGATTAATTGAGAAGCAGATTTACTGATTAAAAAGTCACAAAATCCTGTTAACCCTTGTTCTGGATCAACATTAAATTCACGTCCAGAGAATAAGCTAATCTGTGAATGAAATATTTTCTTTAGTTCAATTAAAATTGGCGTTAAAATCATTTCTGATCTTGCTTTTTCTGTGCCAATTTCTAAAGCAAGTGGCAGATTATAGTCAATGATTTCTCGTAAATGGGAGCTGACTTTAGTAGCTTCCAGATTTTGAAATAAATTTTGGGTTTCCTGAATAGTTAATCCAAGCTTACTTTCTACATCTTCTAATCGAAATTGACTATAAGACATTGTGAATGAACTCCGACTTTTAGCAAATATTTTTTAATAACAAGTGTAGGATGTGTGGAGACGGTTTGCGTTGTCGGCGTGAACGATATGTTTATTGTCCGTCGTAACGCATCTTTTGGAGATATTCAGAAAATAAAAAAGATGGGTTTTGCTCGATTTTAATGTGCTGGAAAAAGCAATAATCTTTTCCCTGCATCACCGCATCCTACACTTCTGGGGGTGGCATCTTCTCAAGCTCAGACATCGGTAAAAACATCGTCTTTTCTATCCACTCCCGCACATCTCGACGAATATAAGCAGACCGCAAACATTCTAATAAGAGCCGATTACCATTCCAATAACTTTCTAGAGTTTCTTTTTGTTCTTTTGTCCACTGCCAATCATGGCCAATATTGCGATGCTCGATCATTGCTTGCCGTAAACGGGCAGTCCAATCCTTGCCATTATCTTGCCACCAACTCTTGAAATTCTCTTCGTCATCTGTTGACGGCAACTCATCCTTTAATCCCTGAAAAATATCTGCACAACCCAAGTTTTCTTGTTTTGCTCTGTTAATTACTCGGGAGAGGTCGAGGGATTGGGAGAGGTCGAGGGATCGGGAGAGGGATAGGTCGAGGGATTGGGAGAGGTCGAGGGATCGGGAGAGGGATAGGTCGAGGGATTGGGAGAGGTCGAGGTAGAGGTAGAGGGAGAGGTCGAAGGAGAGGTCGAGGTCGAGGGATTGGGAGAGGTCGAGGTAGAGGTCGAGGTAGAGGGATAGGTAGAGGTAGAGGGATAGGGATCGGGAGAGGGGAGGGGGGCTGTTTAATAAAAAACTGGCATTCAAAATATTCGCTATCTTTTGATAATCTGCTGCCGAATACTCAACATCTATTGATCGTTCTTTCTGGTGGAGCCACAATAAAAATTCTTGGTGTTTAGGATCACCCGCCATCTGTTGATCTAGCCATTTTCTGAGATTAATCGCTAGCTGAGACGCAATATCACCATCATCGATTTCCCCGAAGACTAAAAGAATTACTTCCCGCCATCGTTTTTGATGGAAGTTTTCATGAATAGCAGGATGAGTTTTCTGTTTATTGGCGATGTACTGAGCCGTTAAATATTCCTGAAATGTCAAATGAGAAAATGAGTAAATCCCCTTTGCTCTCTCTACGAGAATGCCATGCTGTGCCTCGATCGCCTTTAGTACCACTTCGCTATCTAGTCGCAGTGCTTCTGGATCATTTTTTGCATCGGGTAGATTTTGAATAAACTCAAGAATTAAATTTTCAGCTCGACCCTGTTTAAAGAAATATTCTCCCTTTTCAAAGGTCTTAAAAGCAATTTCACTAAGCATTTGCTCCCGACGCTTGACCGTCAGATTTTTATAGATTTCATCCCGCTGAATTGCCCGCTTACCATCCCACTTTTTCAGCAGAATATCTAAACCATCTTTGTAGAGTTCTGCTCGATTCTGCGGAAACTGAAAATTCTCCTCAAACACCAAACAGAGCAACGTTAAAAGTAGTGGACTCGATGCTAGCTCTTGAATCGGTTCTTGATTTTCTAGCGCATTGATAAACTCTGCCGCTTTTTTCTCCTCACCCTTGCACCGAAACCAATTATTTACAAAACAAGCTATTTGCTCTTTATCAAAATCAGCAACTTCAACCTCAGTAAAGCCTCCCTGAAACGTATATTCCTTTGCTGCAATCCGACAGGTTATGGCAAAAAAGTTCTCCCGCCACAGATCCGCAAAATCCTGAATCCCTTTAATCACCCGCCGACCATCTTCCTGCCGCACCTCATCTAGTCCATCCAGCAAGATCATCGCCCGCCCAGCATTAATAATCTCCTTTAGTCGCTCCGGCTCAACCCCGTGCATTTCGGCCTGAGCTTGCAAATAGGTAAACAGATTCGGTTGCCCATCCTCCTCTGCAAAACTTTTTAGCGTCACAAAAAACGGTACAAGCTCCGGAAACAACTCACCCCGAATACAGCTCGTCGCTAAATGCTTGAGGAAAGTCGTTTTCCCTGCTCCCGGTTTACCCCAGATCATCAGCTTGCGATGCTCTTTCACCACCTCTAAACCCGCAACCCGTTCCTTAGCAATTTCCCCAAAACTAAACCGCTCAAAATTCTCTAGATCTAGCCCCACCATCTCCTGAATTTGCGCCAGACCTTTTCGGCTTGTCCGCGACACTTTCGCCAGAATATTTACATCCGTGTAGATTTCTCCCAGTCCCACAGGTTGCGCCATATCCAGCACCCGCATCGTCCCGCACCGCTGGATGATATCTGGTTTTACTTGCTCTCGTACTCGCTCCACAAAATCATCAATTCCCCGATCCAAAATTGGATCATCAGAATCTCGACCTTGCCGCTGCCGATACATTTCTAGCAATTGCGTATGCAGTCGCTGTTTTTTATTCGAACCTTTTCCACCAATATCAAAAGCCTTATAAACCCCTGTTAGCCTTACCCGAAAAGCATTTTCTGAAATGTGTAATCGATTGGCGACACTAGCTGATGCGTTGTTTGCGTTGCAGTAAGTCTCTACAAAAGCTTCCCATTGTTCGTCTGTCAGATATTTTTCTGTGGCGACTTGCTCTAAAAACTCTTTCGGGAAAGGCTGCATCA
>CAZXBK010000044.1:0-25114 GCA_964638765.1 uncultured Synechococcus sp.
GGCATCTTCGATTCCAACATTGCCAAAGAGTGCAAAGGAATGTCGGGACGAGTGGTGGCGTGGGGCGCGGGGGAAAGGTCGTCGGTATTGGTTTCGCCGGGAACTTTAAAGACTGTAACGGTAATGGTTTCGGGTACTTTGGGTTTGTTGATAAACCAGGCTGCCTCTGCCCATGCGTCGATGACTTGTTTGGCGTAGGGGTTGGTGTCGGACAGTTCGAGAACGTCGTTGAATGCGTCAAAAACGAGGAGAGTTTTGCTGAGGGCGATCGCCGCTGCACTCGCAATATTGGTGTCGCTTGATTTGAGTAGTTCGACAAGGGACTGAACGTTATAGCCGCCGATCATAGTGCCGAGGAGATCGACTGCACCTTGGGGGCTAATGAGGGGACAAGTGATTTCTTTTTTTGCAATACCAGTTAAAAATCCAGCTTTCACGTAAGCCGCTTCGTCTACTCCGGGAGGAACGCGATCGCGCAACATACTGAGGAGTTCTTCTTTCTCGGCTTCGGGGGGATTTTTGAGGAGTTCACAAAGCTCGGAAACCTGCTCAGCAGTAAGGGGTAATGGCGGAATCCCGAGGGCAGCACGTTCTTCTGCGTGTTTACGATAGGCTTCTAACATATGGCGATAATTAATTTATCTAAATTTTTTGTGCCTCCATTGTACTGGTCACTGTAAAGACCTGAATCTACAAATCCTGACGATTGACTCTAGCTCCAATAATTCAAGGTTTACGGGCGATCGCCTTTCTCTCAAACTGCATTGATAAACTGGTTTTAGTAATTGGAAGATGAGTCATGGTAACTTCACCTCGATTTCTAACGGATAAAGCCAAGGCGATCGCCCGTCCGATACGGGAATTCACCGTCAAGGAATATTATCGCCTCGCAGAGGTCGGCATTCTTCAACCTGACGAAAATATTGAGCTATTAGAAGGGCAAATTATTGAAAAATATACAGATTTTCAGCCGCGCCTTTTTACCGTTGATGAGTATTACACAATGGCTGAATCGGGAATTTTCCAGCCCGATGAACGCCTTGAACTTTTAGAAGGAATAATTGTCGAAAAAATGGTTCCACAAGGTGTGCCCCACGCAAAATTTATTCGTCGCGCCGATCGCTTATTGGAAAAAACGCTTGGGGATGAATTTTATGTTCACACTCAATTACCAATCCACCTTGGGAAACAATGCGAACCTGAACCCGATATTTTTGTCACTCGGACTGACATTTTAGATGCTGATGATAAGCACCCTGAAGCTAGTGATATTTTACTCGTTATCGAAGTTGCGGATAGTACGCTGAAAAGTGATTTGACCTCAAAGAAAACAACCTATGCCAAAGCTGGAATTATTGAGTATTGGGTCATTGATGTCAACAACCAAAAACTTCATGTTTTTCGGGAGCCAGTCGAGGATGATTATCAAAATATTCAAGCTTTAGATGAAACCCAAATAATTGTTCCTTTAGCTTTTCCAAATATTGAAATTCCAGTTATTCAACTTTTATCGTCACCATCAAAAAAATAGGCGATCGCCATAAAAAAGCAGCGACCCAAATAGATGGCTGCGATGTTGGATGTCAAAAGGTTTTATTTTTTAACGGTGCGTTGTTGCTCAATTTTTTTGAAGAGAACACAGAATTCTTCATAGGTGATCATGTTGTTGCCAATGATATCGGCGCGGTTGAACATCATTTCAATCTGATCATCAGTGAAATTGGAAGTGATGTTTTTGATATACGTTTTTAATTCCTCAACATCAATGCCGCCGGAATCGTCGCTATCAATCTCAGAAAAAAGCTTTCGTAATACAGAAGTTTCTGACTCGCCATCATCGTGGGCTAAGGTATCAAAAATGTCGATATTCAGGGCGATCGCCTGCCAGAGTTCATCGGGTTCGGTGCGATGTAAAGCAATCATTTCATCCTCATCGGTAATACCATATTCCTGCCGGAGATAAGCCACCATTTTTTGATCGCTCTTGGAGAGATAAGCCATTAATTTTTTCAGGTCTTCGGGTGAACCATTTTTCTGGAATACCTGCGCCAACTCCTGAATATGAGACTCTTCGGGGTGATCTTTCCAAGACTCCAAAATCGTTTCGAGGAAGGTCTCCCGGAAACTTTCTAAACGTAATGAATCCTCTCGACTATTTGGGCGATCGCTGCGGAACAGTTCGGGATTTTCTTCCATGAGTTCATCGAGGATTTGCTCATGTTCTTTCTCGGAAATATCCAATTCTTTTCGCATCTGTTGTAAGCCTTCGAGCACTTGGTCGACAGCTACATAGCCCTCTTCAATGGACTCCCTCATAATGCTCTTGTAAGTTTCCAGACGCTTTTCTTTCGAGAAACCGGGTAAGACCTTTGCCAAGACATAAATCTCATCGGCGTTCAAATCATCAATGGATTTGCCTTCCAGAAATTGCGCGGTATCGAGATTGAGCTTGCGTAATTGTTTACGGAGACGACCCGCCAAACTCTCTCGGTTATAGCGATTATTGCTTCGTTGCCAAGTGCGATAAAGCCACAATGTACTGCTTGTTGCGATGAGAGCTGGAAAAAGGTAGGGAAAAGGTGCAGGCAGTAACTCGATAAAGTTGCGGCTGGCAAAAAGGAAGAAAAAGTTGAATACAAAAAATGTGCTGACACTAAAGGTGCGATGGCGAATTTCTTCGGAGCTGAGGGGGCGATGTTTTTTACGCTGGTAAACCTTATAGCGTGATTCGACCTGACGACCGAGGGCATAGCCACCCCAACCAAAAATGGCGAGAACGACTGGTGCTGCAACAATTTTTGGGATGGGAATCACTTGATTAAACAGATACAAACCTGGCTTAAGTAGGGTATTGAGCTGCATTTCGTCGTTCGCCCACATGCCCGAAAGATAATAATCCCAACTGCCAGAATAGAAAAAGTAAAAGAGAAAATAACCAACGACGACACCCACATAACCGTAATAAAGCCATTGCTGTTGAGGGTCGCTCAATGCCTTCCAATAGGAACGTTCGGCATCAATATCAATGCAAGGACTGGTACAAGCGACACAAGCGGTCATCTCTTTTCCTTCAGGACTCACTGTGCGACACATGGACTGACTGATGGGTTGGCGATCGCCCTCATGGGCAGTACTGGCAAGCAAGCCTCTAGGTTCAGCGTAGATTTGTTGGACGGGAGCCATCGGGCAAAAATATTGACACCAAGATTTACCGCCATACATGAAACCAACAACCAGAGATGCGGCAATGGTGAAGAGCAAAAATGACCCCAGAGCTAACCGATTGGAGTTCACAAACAGGATGCGGAAATTTAGACCAACGTAAAATAGCCCTAGTTGCAGCAGTAAATGATTTTTTGCGAGCCAAGAATCCTTTTTGACTTTGACAAGCTCGTACCGTACCTTGCCACTTTTACTAATGCGCTCATTTTTTCGTTCCCAACCCATCGCGCGGGGAATTTGGGAGATGAAAGACAGAGGACAAATACGTCGCCAAAATTCGTGGCCAAACACCAACAAAATGAAAATGGCACTGGGCACAATGATTCCCCAGAAAATCGGTGCACCGAGTGCATAGGGCTGATCCGGTAAACATTCACCCTGCACCAACACACATTGCTCTGGATTAATCCGAATCGGACTCCACGGATGATCCGGCACCGTGAGCTGACTGGAAACAGGATCAAAAAAGAGAGAAATGATTAACAGGAGCCAACCGAGGGTTAGTCCCCAGCGCACCCAATGCATCTGACGTTCTGGAACCTTGGCGAGCATAATCTCTGGGAAAGTTGTTTTCCTAAAAATACAATGCTGGCTCGCGATTAACTCAAGACTTTTTTATACTGCCTTTCAAAATCGCTAATTGAACTACTTAAAAGGCGATCGCCTATTTATTTGGCGGCGTTGATAAACTGGGGAAACCATCGAGAGTTGGTATGTGCTCTCATTACCTCGATTTTTGACGCAGAGCGACGAATTTTAGGAGTTAAATCTAATGGTTAAAACGCCAGTTCAACCGACTCAATCGATTTCTCTAGAAGAATTTTTGGCACAACCGGAAACGAAACCAGCCAGCGAGTTTATTGACGGAAAAATTTATCAAAAACCAATGCCTCAAGCTAAACATAGCCGAATTCAGGCAAAACTTATCATTGCCCTCGAAGCGGCTATTAGTAATCCTCCAGAGGCGATCGCCTTTCCAGAGTTGAGGTGTAGTGTTGGCGATCGCGCGATTGTGCCGGATGTGGTGGTTTTAGAGTATGAGAATATTCCCCGTGATGCCGAGGGTAATCTCGAAAATGTGGTGAATCAAGCACCCGATTGGACGATAGAAATTCTCTCGCCCGACCAAAATGTGATGAGAGTGACGAACAATATTTTGTATTGCCTAAATCATGGGTGTCGCTTGGGGTGGCTCATCGATCCCGAATCTAAAACTATTTTGATGTTCCAACCACAACAGCAACCAATTTTTGTGGAAAATGAGCCTGTATCTCTTATCGCGCCCAGCTTTTTGCCAAATCTACAATTAACAGCAGAGCAGATTTTTGATTGGCTGAAAGTTTAATCGTTGGCGATCGCCTCTTTACTCTTCCGCAGCTTCTTCTTCCTCTTTTGGCAGGACGAGCAGAATGCAAAAAATACTGAGCATAATGAGCTCAATACCTAGTAATTGATTCAGAATTGCGCCATCCTCAGGCTTTGCGATGAACTGCGATCGCCAGACTGTATAGGGCAAAATTTGTAGACAAAAAATACCGCCAAATAATAGCCACACAGACCAAGCAATTCCGAACCACAGGGCGATCGCCGTACCCACGTCAAAGGCAAGTAACGCGATGTCCATAAACCGCCACAACATTGGTGTTTCGAGCCACGGCGTCCCTGACCATCCCGCGATATTACCAACGTGAGCGAGGCCGCCATAGAGCAAAATAAAGGCGATAATTCTCGCGTAAGCTTTTGTCCACGACTGTTTTAGAGCGATCTCAAAAGCTTGATTAAAGTTGCTGAAAATGGTCATGGTGATATTGCAAAAATGGTCGAACTGTTAGGGGATGATCCGGCGATCGCCTGCATACTCAGTCTTAGTTTTTATACTTCAAATTTACAGTCTGTTAGCTCTTCAGACACTTGCCACAGCTTTTTCGCAACGTTCTGATCTAGGGCATGACTCGCTTTTTCAGCACGACCAGGTTTGCCGGTCATTTCACCAGCGCCTTGGGGGCCAAAATATTCGCCGCCTTTCACATCTGGGGCGATCGCCGCCATGAGTGTGGGTAGAGCCGCTTGGTCAACGGGGTGGGTAATAAACGGTGCGACGGTAAAGCCCATAATCCAAACTAACCAGTCGGGCATATGTCGCGCTAATTCAGTTTGAGCAACGCCGGGATGGGCTGCGACGGAAATTTTCTGCTTATCACTTTCGTCTAAACGTCGCTGCAATTCGTCTGCAAACATTAAACATGCCAATTTACTTTGACCATAGGCGGCGGTGGCAGAATAATTTTTTTCTGATTGCAGATCATCGAAATTCATGCGGCCAAATTTGTGGGCATTACTGCTAAGGGACACAACTCGCGATTCTGGCGTGTCGGGCATTAGATCAATCAGTAATTCTGTCAGTAAAAAATGCCCCAGATGATTCACGCCAATCTGACTTTCAAAGCCCTCTTCCGTTTTGGTGTAGGGCGGAAACATGATACCTGCGTTGTTAATCAGAAGATCGAGAGAATCGTGGCGATCGCGATATTCGCTGGCAAATTTTTTAACGGATTCGAGACTACTCAAATCGAGATGCATTACTGTAATATCGGCATCTTTAGCTTGTTCGAGAATTTTTGCTTTGGCAGCTTCTGCTTTTTCAAGATTGCGGCAGGCCATAATCACCGTTGCCCCAAGTTTCGCCAAACCTAAAGCTGTTTCGTAGCCTAGCCCTGTATTTGCTCCGGTCACAATTGCTTTTTTGCCAGTTTGTTTAGGGGCATTTTCCAGACTGAAACTCATGGGCTGTAATCTCGCTACGCTGAATGTTACTAAATATTACTTAGTAAAATTGTGCCGCAAGCGAAAAGATTGTGCCGAGAAAAATGGGCGATCGCCGTCCTGTTTCAGACTTTAGGCAGACTTTCACAGAGTTTACGGAAATGGTCGCCGCGCTCTTCAAAGCTGGAATATTGATCAAAACTGGCACAGGCAGGGGACAGCAAAACCACTTTGGGATTTAGCTTTGGAATCAACTCAACACTACGGGCGATCGCCTGATCCATCGTTTCAAGAATTTCGTATTGCTCAAAACCTTGTTCGGAGAACATTGCCCCAAATTTTTCTGCGGCATCACCAATCAATAACGCTTTAATAGTCTTCGCTTTAATCTGTGCAATCCATTGGGTTGCATCCCCTTCTTTCGGGTCACCGCCTGCAATCAAAATTGCGGGAGCATCAACCGCCGTTAAGCCCATTTCCGCTGCGTCGTAATTAGTGGCTTTGCTGTCGTTGATATACTGCACACCTTGATAATTACGAATGAATTCTAAACGGTGAGGCACACCCGGAAACGTTGCAATGGCCTCAGCGATCGCCCCTTTTTCGATACCTGCTAACCGGGCGGCGGCGATCGCCAAGAGTAAATTTTGCAGATTATGCTCTCCAACCATTTTGAGGAGTGATACAGGCATAATCAGTTCGCCAAAGGCTTTTACCCAAGCATCTTCAATAACCACCCCTTTTGATTTATCGCAAGGCAAATCGGCCTCACCCTTTACCGACGTCCAATAGGCATCCGGCCATTCGCTAGCCTTGGAGCGCAAAAATGGATCATTCGCATTCAAAATTTGTCGGCGACTGCGCTTTAGCAAAGAAGCCTTAATGTTGTAATAATTTTCGAGGGTTTTGTGGCGAGCCAAATGATCCGGCGTAAAAGTTGTCCAAATACCAATTTGAGGCTTGAGGGTATTTGACGACTCGATTTGGTAACTACTCACCTCGGCGATCGCCCATTCCGGTGGTGTTTCTCGCAAAGCTAATTCACAGGCCGCATTACCAATATTGCCGCAGGCAGGCGCATCCAATCCCGCTGTTTTAAAAATTGCTGCGACAAGGGCAGTCGTCGTCGTTTTACCATTTGTCCCTGTAATGCCGACCCAAGGCAGCTGAGCAAGGGCGCGCCAGGCTAGTTCCATTTCACCAATGGTTTCAACCTGTTGCTGACGGGCTTCTTTGAGAAAAGGCACATCCCAAGGAACACCGGGACTCGCGATAATTAAATCTGGATTATCCTCACTAAGATTTGGATTGTGACCAAGCTTCACCGTAATGCCGAGGGGCGCTAACTCATCCCGCACTTGTTCGAGGGCAGGCTTATTTTGGCGATCGCCGAGCACCACATCCCAACCCTGATGGCGCAACAATTTTGCCGCCGCAATGCCAGAACGACCAACACCAATGACTAAAGCCTGACCCATATCCTCACCAAGCAGAGACTAAATACCGCTGATTGTATCGGATTTTGGAGTCGTCTCCCTAGCCAAAACGGTAGCCAAAGCCGCGCACCGTAATTAGATATTCCGGTTGGCTGGGATCAATTTCGAGCTTTTCCCGGAGCCAGCGGATATGTACATCTACAGTTTTTGTGTCACCCAGAAAATCTGCGCCCCACACCTGATCAATGAGCTGATCCCGCGACCACACGCGACGAGGATAGCTGATAAATAGTTCAAGCAAACGATATTCTTTCGGCGATAAATTGGCTTCTTCACCCCGTACAACGACACGACATTCTTCGGGGAAAAGAGAGATGTCTTTAAATTGACGAACCGGTTGTTGAGGTGTGCTTTTAATAAACTGTTGGCGGCGTAGCAATGCCCGACAACGTGCCACCAATTCTCGCAAACTAAAGGGTTTAGTTAAATAGTCATCTGCACCAACTTCTAATCCTAAAACCCGATCTGTTTCACTCGCTTTTGCACTCAAGACCAAAATGGGAATTGTATTGCCTTGATACCGTAAAAAACGGCATAAATCCAAACCATTAACCTGCGGCAACATAATGTCGAGAATCAATAAATCTAACGGCATATCTGGCGCGTTAAATTCGGGATTTTGCAGCATATTAAGGGCTGTGCGACCGTTATCAGCAAAGAAAACTTCGTATCCTTCCTCTTGCAATCCCATGACAATCATGTCGCGGATTACTTCCTCATCCTCAACTACTAAAATTCGTGCTTTGGTTGATAGCTCAGCATCTAGAGTGTTCGACATTAAATCAAGGGAAAGCATGGATTTTTTTATGGATAACATTACGCAAACATATACACCAAAAAGTATCAGTTTGGCTAGGTGAAAGTTATATTTTTTTTCTTCTCTTCTTCTCTTCTTGTTTTTACACTGACCGTTCTACTAAAACAGGAGCCTGTTCTAGGCGTCGGGCTTGGGTTTTCACCGCTTGGCGATCGCCCGTTGTCCAATGGCGAGGTTCATTGTGATGGGCAATGAGCAATCCCCAAAGGCGATCGTGAACAATTACTGGAACGACTAGGTTCGCGCGTACCTGAATAGACCGCAAAAATTCGAGGTGGCATTCTTCGTACCCCGCTTGCTCAATGTCATTAACTTGGGAAATGCGACCGTCTAGATAAAGCTGGGCATAATTATCATTAAAACAATCATCAGCGCCAGTAGAACCAAGAATGGAATACTGGAGATTGCTTAGGGACTCGACAATAACCTGCCCTTTCCATTCACGATAGAAATAATATAAAACAACTCGATTGACCGCCAGCTCCTGCTGCAGCTCATTAATGACATCCTGCAATAATCGGTTACGGGCAAGGGTTTTATTCAAGCGCTCATTAACACGATTTAAACTGCGGTCAAACATCATAGTAGAGAAACATAGAGGGTCTCGGCAAAGTTGTCTTTTGAAAGGTAATTAAAACAAATAGTTCAAACAAACGCTCTATTTGAAGCGCACCATCCATCAATGTGGAATTTCGTGCATCAGTCATCTGAAAAGTGGTAGGTAATTTATCCTACGCTAATATTCATTATTTGTTACCCAAAGTCATGATTTTGGCTGGTACTACACATTTCTTATCGTAACTGCAACTTCTCCTTGTCTAGAGTCACTTGTTGCAATGGTGTGTGAATCATAAAACTTGAGGATATCACTAGAGACAAAAAAAAAGCCAGCGATCGCCGTAACGATGCCAGCCTTTATCTTTAAATCAAATTGTCAAGACTAACGTCTTAAAAGAAGTCAACTTGCCAAGAAGTTTAGTAGGGCGATCGCCTAGTAAACCTCTACGTGCCAACGGTGCTCCTTCTTCATTGCCTTCTTCATTTCTTCCCAGTCCATGCCGCGCTTTTCCGCTTCAGCAGTAAAGGTTTCAGCAATAGGAGGCTCCATACCCTTAAGACCACACATGTAAACGTGGGTATTGGGCTTTTGAATGAGTTCAAACAACTCGTCCGCGTACTCACTCACGCGGCTTTGAACATACATCTTGCCGCCTTCTTCCGTCTTTTGCTCACGGCTAATGGCGTAAGTAAGCTCAAAATTGTCGGGGTAGTCCGCCGCCATTTTCTCGAAGTCATCCTTGTAGAGAATGTTGGCAGTGTAAGGTACACCGAAGATTAACCAAGCCTTACCTTTAAACTTGTAATCCTCGTGTTGCTCTTTAAACATGCGCCATAGGAAAGCACGGAAAGGTGCAATACCTGTACCTGTCGCAAGCATGATGACTGTTGCTTCTTCATCGTCAGGCAAGAGCATTTCTTTTCCAACAGGGCCTGTGATGCTTACTTCATCATCACCGACAGGCAAGTTGCAAAGATAGGTAGAACAAACACCTTGTACCTGTTCACCAGTCTCGGGATCTTCGTACTCTAGCTGACGTACACAAAGAGAGATTGTCTGATTGTCTTCCTTATCACCGTGGCGAGTAGAAGCAATAGAGTAAAGTCTGAGTTTATGGGGCTTACCACGAGTCTCGTCAATACCGGGGGGAATGATCCCGATACTTTGACCTTCGAGATAACGTAGATCACCTTCAGAAATATCAAAAGTGATGTGGCGAACGGTACCGCTACCACCTTCGCGAACGAGCTCGTAGTTCTCGACACACTTACCGATAAAAGGTGTTTTCGGGCGGTAAATGTTAACGGGGATAGTCTCGTCTGTTGTTTTAGGATGAATGATCATAGAGGATTGGCTTGCTGTTTCCGAGGAATGATCACCATTCATTTCTACACCTTCAGCGTTGGCGGGGCGGATATTGACGATTTTGCCTCCCATTTTGATGATGCGGTTCATCTCTTGGTTCATTCTGGAGTAGGGCACAGTAAAAAACATACTGCCACTTCTGCGAACCAGGGAATTTTCGTTGCAACCATCGCTGCCTAGCCCAACTACTTCATAAATAAATTTACGATTAGCGTAGGATTGAGTTCCAGCTGAGTTTGCTGTGCTTGTCATACCGTACATATATGTGCAGTTTCCCAATGTCTTTGATTTATCAGCTTTTTTTAACTCTTTAGGAGTTATTAATCGACGTTTTTGCGATTATTGCCTGTTATAGAGTCAAGATTATAAATGCTTTATAGTCTTTAGACTATCATCGCGTGGTTCACGCTTGAATGAGCCTTAGGGTTAGCATCTACTCGAACTAAAGGTGAATTGTTCGTAGACTTTGGTTGATTGACAAGTGTACTTAACAATCCTTTAGAGCCATGGACGACTGCGGTGAGTCTGAAATGGTGAATTTAAAAGAGACTTTATGCTAATGAGATTTTTTCTCTTGTTTTGTTAATTTTGTGTCAGTCTGAGGCGTAATTTCGAGATTTGTTGCGGTTTTTCTCTGAATTTAAGCTTTTCTAAAGGTTTGTTGGTGAGTCTTTGATGGCGATCGCCGTCGCAGTCTGTTGAAAGCTGCCTTGAAAAATAAAAAACAATTTTTTTAGCGGAGAGAGTTCTTTGGGAGCCTTACCTCTGCCGAAAGTGGCTTGAATTCCTTGGTGGATATGTCACAATGAGGGGCAAACTTTATATCCGTTGATGTCCGTTGTTATCATCTTTTTTGCAGCTGTGACAGGGATAAATTTGGGGACAAACTTTGAATTGATTTTCAAGGTGTGAAGCTAAAGCGAACTTGTCGCATGACATCAATGGCTGTGAACTTGTAGAAGTCAAAATCCTAGGCATTCGTAATGGAACCGCTCTATCAATATGCGTGGCTAATTCCGGTGCTCCCTCTCCTCGGAGCCATGATCATCGGGATTGGACTAATCTCATTTAATAAATTTACAAATAATCTACGGCAGATTAACGCTGTACTGATCCTAAGTTTGATTGGTGCGTCCATGACGATGTCGCTGGGTCTCCTCTGGAGTCAGTGGCAGGGTCACGAGGCATTTACTTATACCCTTGAGTGGGCAGCGGCGGGTGATTTTCACCTCCGGATGGGCTACACGGTAGACCACTTGAGCGCGTTAATGTCCGTGATTGTGACGACTGTGGCGCTACTGGTGATGATCTACACCGACGGTTACATGGCTCACGATGCAGGCTATGTCCGGTTTTATGCCTATCTCAGTATCTTTAGTTCGTCGATGTTGGGGCTTGTTTTTAGTCCGAACCTCGTACAGGTCTATATTTTCTGGGAATTGGTGGGGATGTGTTCCTACCTGCTGATCGGCTTCTGGTACGACCGTAAGGCGGCGGCTGATGCTTGTCAGAAGGCATTTGTGGTGAACCGTGTCGGTGACTTTGGTCTATTGCTGGGGATGCTTGGTTTGTACTGGGCAACGGGCAGTTTTGAATTTGATGTGGTCGGCGATCGCCTTGTAGAGCTAGTGTCTAGCGGCGCGATTAGCAGTACCCTCGCCATTATTTTTGCTGTACTGGTTTTCCTTGGCCCTGTTGCAAAATCTGCACAGTTTCCACTGCACGTGTGGCTACCCGATGCGATGGAAGGCCCCACGCCGATTTCTGCCCTCATTCACGCTGCAACAATGGTGGCAGCAGGTGTGTTCCTCGTTGCGCGGATGTATCCCGTCTTTGAACCGATTCCTGAAGCGATGAATGTCATTGCTTGGACGGGCGCAACCACAGCTTTCTTGGGCGCGAGTATTGCGATGACCCAAAATGACATTAAAAAAGGTCTTGCCTATTCCACCATGTCCCAGTTGGGCTACATGGTGATGGCGATGGGGATCGGCGCTTATACCGCTGGTTTGTTTCACCTCATGACCCACGCCTATTTCAAAGCGATGTTGTTCCTCGGTTCTGGCTCCGTGATTCACGGTATGGAAGAGGTTGTTGGTCACGATGCAACTCTCGCTCAGGATATGCGTCTGATGGGCGGTTTACGGAAATATATGCCCATTACTTCTACAACTTTCTTGATCGGTACTTTAGCGATTTGTGGTATCCCGCCTTTTGCTGGATTTTGGTCTAAGGATGAAATTCTTGGTTTAGCTTTTGAAGCGAATCCTGCTCTCTGGTTAATCGGTTGGGCAACGGCTGGTTTAACGGCTTTTTACATGTTCCGCATGTACTTTATGACCTTTGAAGGAGAGTTTCGCGGCACTGACGAGGAGCTTCAAGGTGAACTACTTGCTGCTGCTGGCAAAACACCTAAGGCTGATGACCACCACGGTTCTAAGCCCCATGAGTCTCCCCTAACAATGACGTTCCCGCTAATGGCTTTGGCTGTGCCTTCGACTTTAATCGGTCTATTGGGGATGCCTTGGGCAAACCGTTTTGAGAGTTTTGTTTTCTCTCCTAATGAAGTTGCTGAAGCGGCGGAACATGCTGAGCACTTTAATCTCACTGAGTTTCTCATTATGGGTGGTAATTCTGTTGGTATCGCCCTCATCGGTATCACGATTGCCTCCTTTATGTACCTCCAGAAAAAAATCGATGCCAAGGCGATCGCCGACAAGATTCCTTCTGTGTACCGTCTGTCTTTAAACAAGTGGTATATCGACGAGATTTACAACAGTGTATTCGTTATGGGAACGCGTCGTATTGCCCGCCAGATTCTAGAAGTGGATTATCGTGTTGTTGACGGTGCAGTGAACCTAACGGGTATCGCAACGCTGCTGAGTGGCGAAGGCCTAAAATACTTCGAAAGTGGCCGGGTGCAGTTCTATGCACTAGTGGTTTTTGGTGCACTGCTCGGCTTTGTTGTTGTCTTTAGCGTGGCCTAAAGGTCTACCTGTTAAAGAAGTGATATTTCAATCTGTATTGCCGGTTTAGGCTGAATATCAGATCCTCGTAAATCCCCCTTGGTAAGGGGGACTTTTACTTTATGATTGTCTCAGCTGTATTGTGCCGGTCTAAATTTTTTGAATAAAAATACGATTCTCCTTTGCATGCTGTGAGGGAGAATTTTTTATGGAAACGTAGGGTTGCTAGTCGGTTGCTCCTGCATGATTGGCAAGTCTAAATTCTGGGGATCAATGTCGTCTGATCTCACTTCCTGGATGGGACTGACTTGAAAAATCACTCGAAAATTCTGATTCGTTCGTTTACGCAAGAAAGCCTCGACAAGAAGAACCTGTTTTGGCGTAATTTCTTTAGTTGCTTGAAGGTCTACATAGATAACTGGCGGTGAATCTGTCCAATCCACGCGAATACGAACATTTTCTACACCTTCACCAACGGTTACTGTTTGAGTGGTGAGCTGAGATGTAATGGCTCGTTGTAAACGCATCTGCTGCACGAGTTCCACAAAACGAGCACCAAGGGGCACAAATAGCACCATAGTTAAGGCGATCGCCCAACCGAGAGTGTGATTAGCTTCGGCATAACCCGCAATGATATAGACCACCATGCAGGCGAGGGTAATGCCCAGCAAATTGGTGAGGTAGAGCAAAAATGCGCCCCTGGCAAAATTAAAAAAACCTTGGGAAAGAGACAAGCCCACAACGCACAAGGGCGGCATCAAGGCAACGGCGATCGCCGTTCCCGCTAGAGCATCACTAATGCCCCGTCTCACTTTGGCAAAACCGCTGATCCCCCCGGCTGAGACTGCGATCCCCAAATCAATGAGGTTCGGCTGGGTACGCGATATCAACTCCGAACCAAAGTCCGGGATACCCACAATCGTTCCCGTCATCCACGACAAAGCCAGTGACAGTAATGTCGCGCCCGTAATGGAATACAGCGATCGCCAAAATAGTTGTAACTCCCCTTCAAGGGCAGCAAAAGCTAAGCCCCGTAACGGCAACATCAGGGGCGCAACTAACATTGCCCCGATAATTACTGCCGTGCTGTTACTAATCAAGCCGAAGGTCGCAATCATACAGGAGCTGACCGTCAGCACAATAAAATTTAGTCGCCAACTCGCTTCTACTAAAAGTTGTCGGTAAAGACGGCGGGTTTTACGACCAGTTACCGGACGTGGAATAAACCATTCAACGAGATCAATAAAACGCAGCCACCGTTCCATTGTGCGACCAAAACTAGGCGATCGCCGACGTACTAAACGCTTGTACCACATAGGTTTTAAACGATGTGTTAGGGTTCTCTGATTTTAGTCGAAGTAATCCTAAAACAGCGATTTTCCTTGGGAGTCTGAGTTTGGGGGCAATGGGATGGAATGACGCGGCGAGGAGGGAAAGGGGTGATAGGAGAAGTTTGTCCGACGACGAAAAATATAAATAAGTTCTCCGCGTCTCCGTTTCCCTCACATCGGCTTTTCGTTCAAAGCTTGAGACAATCACCCAAACCTTTAACGCACACCTTTATTCCAACGGGCGATCGCCCCTTCTGCTGAAGAACGGGAAGGGCTATCGGCAGGCACTAATTTCGCGGTTTGGACGGCGAGCTTAAATTTGCCTTGAGCAGCGCGGGAATTTGCAAGGAGGTAAATAGTGCGACTCCACTGGTCTTGTAGAACACGAGCTTCAGCAAAGGCTGGTTCGCTAGGCTTAATGGTTTTGAGAACGTTGATGCCACGGCTGTAGGAAGAAGCTTGGTTCGGAATAATTGCTTCCTTCGCATTGGCGATCACTTGGCGGTTTTTCTGGGCGGCAACGAGTTGCGGTTCCCATTCTTTAATAGAATTTTGGGCAATTCCGTAAACCTGCGGCACATCAGACGGCACTAAACGGGCAGCGGCGATCGCCCCAGAAATATCTCCTTTGATAGCTCTGGCTTCGGCAATATCTAAAATAACGCGGCTCCAGCGGTTAATCTGGGTGCGAGCTTCGTTATACAGAGGCGTACCGGGTTTAATCGTGCGGGCAGCGGCGATCGCCTGATTAAAGCTAGAGGCTTGGCTAGACCGTAAAACCTGATTTGCTTGGGTTAAAACCCGTTCATTTTGGCTCTGTAGCTCAGCACCGTTAGAGACGATTACACTTGTGCCAGCCGCAGGTGTTGCTGCTGTATCAGTATTGTTGCCGCCATTGTTTCCTGTTGTTGAGGAAGCTGAACCAGATCCAGACCCAGATCCATTGCCTGTGTCATTACCTGTAGTTGCTGTGTTAGAGCCTGCTCCATTGTTAGCTTGAGCGTTAGCGTTGTTCCCAGCAGCCGTCGCATCATTCGAACCATTGGCTGTACCAGTATTGCCGTTCGCACTACCCGAAGTCTCGCCATTATTCCCAGTCGCTGTGGTGCTGTTAGCAGCGTCGTTGGGATTGTTACCGCCATTAGTCGCGTTGGCATCATCCGCAGCGCCATTATTTTCCGCCGCCGTATTGCCTGAAGTTCCGTCAGGATTGGTGTCGCCATTATTAGCATCAGTATTTCCTGCATCAGTATTTTCAGCGTCGGTGCCTGTCGCGTCCCCAACAGTGGGGAGTGCCGGATTGCCAGTATCTGAAGCGTTGGGAGCATTACCCGTCGAATCTTCGCTACCGTTGCCGGAAGCTGCTTCTGAGCCATTCGTTGCATCCGGAGAATCGTTATTTTCCGCATTCTCGTCAGGGGAGCTGCCGTCGGGATTTGTTGCTGAAGGATCGTCAGTTGCATCTCCACCAAAACCGGGGATAAGTGTTTGGAGAGATGTCAAATTAAAGTTACTGCCCTCGCCTTTAAAGGTCTGCCATCCCAAGGCTGCGAGGAGAAGTAACAGGAGCAATATTAACCACTGCCAACCAGCGAGATACCAAGGTCGCTTGTCCTTGTCTTTTGATGACGATTCCCCAAAGGCTGTGGGCATCATCGCTGGTTCTGTCGGATCGATGTCGGATTCTTCTTCATCGATAAAAATTGCTTCTTCGTCAATGGGAGCCGCGTCAAAATCGTGGGTCGCTAAATCATTTTCGTCGCTGGAATAGGGATAACCATCTAGGTCATCAATCACGATTTCAGCTGGCTGATCCGTGGGTAAAGGCTCTGGGTTGTCGTCTGTACCCATATTGATATGACTGGAATGGCTATGACCGTTGGTAAAAGGGGGCAATTCTGCTTCGTTGCCGTTGACGCGATCGCCTAAAGTGGCGCCAATGGGCACAGCGGTTTGCCAGTGAATTTTTGAGGTTTCGCCTGTCGGTAAAATTAGCTCCCGGCTAGCGGCGAGGGAAGGAATGACCATCACGGGAGTTTGGACAGGTCGCCAATGGTGTTCACCTAGTTCTTTGAGGCGATCGCCTAGATATCGATTTAACAGATCAAGGGTCAAATCACTACGGTGATAACGGAGTGCTTCGAGCACCGATGCCGTGAACATGCCGTGGCCTAAAGCCGATGTTTCGTGGGAAAATTCCTCTGGTTTGCAGGAGAGGATGGCAGCGATACCCATGCGCCCAGCAAGATCTAAAGTTTGCTCACCAACTTCGCCATTGCCAACGACCGCCGTAGAGCGATTCATGTCTAGTAGCGCAATAATTTTGCCCGCCCCCTGCTGTTGGAGGGCTTGAAATACCTTTCGGACAGGAATGCCTGTTTTTACCGGATCCTCTAGCTGTGCATCTATAGGTAGTAGATAATCTTCGCCGAGGTGTTGGACCGCGTAGCCACTAAAGGCAAACCACAAAATTGAAGCGCCACTGCGGTTTGTTTGGGAGGAAGTGTTGTTAAATCCCGTTTCGATCCAATCTAATAAATTCTTTTGCGTTGGGTAGGTTGTTTCTTCGTTGACCCAAGAGGAGTTGTCGGTAAAGGTCAAAGTTTGGCGGGAGCTAATCCGCGCTTCTTCACAAAAAAATCGCTCTAAACCTTCAATATCTGCTTGGGCAAAGGAGAGGGGTTGCAGATTTTGGTAACTATTGATACCAATGCCGATGAAGTTGTAGTTTGTCATGGTCGTAGAAAATTTAGAGGCGATAGTGTTATCCCCGTTTGTCGCTAAGTATAGCAACCTCCTTTCGTTCTGCTGCGGCGATCGCAACCACTATTTACGCAATTCATGGGGATAGGAGATTTCGATGAAATAAACCCAAAGACTTTAGGGTTAACTGAGCAATAGTCCGCGTAAAAATTGCTTTAGGGGGTTACGCTTTGAGGATTGAGACTTTATAATTGAAGTTCTGTAAAAAATCGTACATTCAGTACTATGGCAGCTCCTAAGAAGAAAACCTCTAAAACAAAGCGTGACCAACGTCGCGCTCACTGGAATCGCAAGGCGACACTTGCAGCTCAGAAAGCCCTTTCCCAAGGCAAGTCTGTACTCACTGGTCGCTCTACTTTTGTTTATCCCACACCTGAAGATGACGACGAAGAGTAAAAGTAAATTCCGTTTTATTTTTAATCCTTTATCTCTTATTCAAATTTTATATAGTTATTCGTTTCGGTAGGCATCTATATATGTCTACCTTTTTTGTTGGTCTTTCGAGCCTAGAGAAATGCGACGTGTTTAGCTCATAAACTATCAGCGACAGGCTTAAAAGTCTGAGGTTTTTGAGGAGTGAAGACAGTAAAGTCTGTGGTGATACTCTGCCAACTCTCAGATTTACGACCTACAGTGGAAAAATAATGTCGTATTTTTCTGGGCAAATGGCTACGGTTAAGTCTTTTTTGTTTGCGATCTATGCTGCGCTGAATAATGTTTATAGCGGCTGGATTTTGTGGAATTTGTTTTTGGCTTTTTTGCCATTATTAATGAGTGTAGTTCTATTCCGCCGACAAACCTTGACGACTACAAAGTTTGTGGGGGCTTGTTTCGGGCTAGGGCTAATGGGCGTCGTCGGGACGCAGCTGCGTACGCCTTGGGTCTTTGATCGTATTTTAAATAAAGTTGATGGGGCGATCGCCAATGATCCAAACCTGTTGTTGCATGGCCTATGGTTTATGGCGATCCTTGTCTTTACCTTGGGGATGAGTTTTTGGTTATTTCGTAAACAAAAAAACCTTAAGTCAGCGTTGTGGTGGCTTGGTTTTGTGGTGTTTATTTGCTTTTTACCGAATGCGCCCTACGTACTAACGGATATTATTCACCTCATCCGCGGTACAAGTTCTGGCTTGATTCCCACTTGGGTGGTGGCGTTGGTGTTTATTCCGCTATACGCGACAGTGATCGCTGTAGCCTTTGAAGCCTATGTCTTGTCTATTTTGAATCTCGACCACTATCTGCGGGAGCGGGCTGGACAAAAATGGATTTTACCGACGGAATTAACGATTCACCTCCTAAGCGCTATCGGCATTTATCTCGGTCGATTTATGCGGTTTAACAGCTGGGATCTGGTGCTTCATCCCAGTAGCGTTGTGGTGAGTACGCTGGATACGTTGACCTCAAAACGACCTTTAGCGGTTATTGCTGTCACTTTTCTGATTTTGACGGTGCTGTATTGGGTGATGAAACAGGTCACCTTGGGGTTACGGCTGCGGACTTACTTGGCAAAGCAAGGTATTAATGTTTTTAATTTGCCCGATCAGCTCAATGTCAATCCCTCAGAACCTAATCCAACAATGCCTTTAACGCCAAAGATGACAAACAAGTCTTCCTGAATTTGGCAGGATTTTTACGGATAAATCTTGAAAACAGCGGAACAAATACTGGGGCGATCGCTGTCTGAAGAAGAAATTTACGGAAGTTTTTGATCATCTCTCCGAGGTTATAAGTAACGTTACCCATTACTCATTCCGGCGTAGAGCCACTACAATAAATGGTCAAATTAGATTTTTCTAAAACTGCGGTATGTCGCTTTTTGAAGTTTAGATATTTATGCTAAATCAACGTTCTTTCCTCCTCTGGCAACGTCATTGGCTCAAATCTATCGTTTTAGGCGTGGTCACTTTGGCACTAGTACTAGGCCTCAATACAGTGCCCCATCGGACAACTTCCCCCGCGGCGATCGCCGGCGAATCGATACAAGCAACCAATACATGGCGGCAGGCATCTTTCCCCGTTGAAAATTTTCAAAGTTATACATCCGGGTTTGGCTACCGCAGTTCGCCAGTAACTGGGCAAAGACAATTTCACCGTGGCATTGATATCGCCGCTCCTTTAGGCAGCTACATCCGTAATTGGTGGGGCGGCAAGGTCACAAAGCTATCTGACAATACCGCCTGCGGCACAATGATTTGGGTCAAATCCGGTGAGTGGGAGCATATTTATTGTCACCTCAGCGGCTACGTCGCAACATCTGCTCAAGGCACCTATCTAATGGATCGCAACGGTGGTATTCAGTTGTGGTTAGGCCAAGAGATTCCCGCAGGCACACGCATCGGTCGTATCGGCATGACCGGGCGAACTACTGGGCCACACCTCCACTGGGGTCTGAAATATTCTGGACAGTATGTTGATCCTGCCCTTGTGTTGCAAGCAATGTACAACCAAAGCACTGCTTCGATTGATAATTTGGATAGTTTGGTACAGCCAACTTAAGGGTAATTAAACTCTAATTCAATCAAATTCGGGAGAAAGAAATTTCTCCTTTTTTTTGTGTCCAACGCAGAAGATTGACGGGTTGACCTGTGGTTAAAGTCGCCATATTTAGAGCTTGGCGCGGTGCAGTAGTAGCAAGGGCGATCGCCTGTTCGAGATCGCAGATTTGCCATTTCACTAAATTTTTTACCCCTTCAAAGAGCGGTAAGGTTGTGCCGGATAAGGTGCCATTGTCTAAACGAGCGGTTCCCTTGGTCACTGTAATTTGGCGATCGTCCCAAGGATAAACACCATCAGGCAAGCCAATGGGGGCAAGGGCATCACTCACTAAAAATGCGCCTTTTTGAAATTGGGCAGCCCGCAGAAATACTTCTAGCATTGTGCGATTTACGTGCTGACCATCGGCAATAAAACCACAATAGACCTCTGGATAAACTATTGCTGCTCCTAGCATTCCAGCTTCACGGTGGTGCAAACTCGGCATGGCATTAAACGCGTGGGTCACCATTGATGCACCGTAGGCAAAGGCTTTATTTGCTTGCTCTTCTGCTGCGAGGGAATGACCCAAACTGACCACAATATTTTGAGAATGTAGATACTCAACGCACTCGTTACTCGGATCGAGTTCTGGGGCGAGAGTCATAATTTTAATGAGAGGGGCAAATTCACCGATAACCGCTTTGAGATTGTCGAGGGTCAATGGCTGCAAATGTTGTTCTGGGTGAGCGCCACGCTTTTCGTAATTTAGGAAAGGTCCTTCTAGATGAACCCCTAAAATCTGTGCTGTATTGGATTGGGGATTTGCCCAAAGCTCTGCAAAAACAGCCAGCGATCGCCGAATATTTTCGAGGGAAGTGGTCACAATGGTTGGACAAAATCCGTCAACACCCTGCTCCCAGAGATAATCACAAATTTTCCGCAATTTCGGCAAATCATCATGGGTTACTTCCGGAAAAGCTAGACCTAAGCCACCATTAATCTGTAAATCTAGACCACCGAGGGATAGCAAATCACCATCGATATCCTGCACGTTTTCTTGGAATTCCGGCGGGATGGGCACGGTAATTGGTTGCATGTGAGTAAGGCAAGAATTCTCATCTAAGCGCAGCCAGTATTTATCCTCAAATCCCACCATACGGGCGTTAATCAGCGTTTGTGCAATATTCTTGCTTTGTTTATGATGGGTAGTCGGTGAAACGTACACGAGCAAAGACCTATGAGTGCAACCAATCCCCTTGTCGGCATTATTATGGGGAGCGATTCTGATCTTCCCACAATGCAAGCGGCGATCGCCATCTGTGAGCAATTTAATGTGCCCCACGAGGTCGGGATTGTGTCTGCTCACCGTACTCCTGAGCGCATGGTGGAATATGCTCAAACTGCCCACGAACGTGGCATCAAAGTAATTATCGCAGGGGCTGGCGGTGCGGCACATCTCCCCGGTATGGTTGCAGCTCTGACGGCGTTACCCGTGATTGGTGTGCCCGTTAAAACAAGTACTCTCAGTGGTATTGATTCCCTTTATTCCATCGTCCAAATGCCCCGTGGTATCCCCGTCGCAACAGTGGCGATCGGAAATGCGATGAATGCAGGATTACTCGCAGTACAAATCCTCGGCGCGTTTGATTCAAAGTTACTAAAAGCAGTTCAGGATTATCGCCAAAACCTCAAAGATATGGTGATGGACAAACAAAAAAACCTAGAAAAGACAGGCTACCAAGATTATTTGAAGCAGATGTAAACTTTGAAATAATCATAGACGTTTAATGCGAGACATCAATTAACTTCTTAAAGCTAACCAGAAATTAACCATGGCTCAGTCAATTGAAAGAATTACTCTAAAAGGCTATAAGTCTATCCAACATTTAGAGGATTTTTCTTTAAAAAATATCAATATCTTAATTGGTGCTAATGGTTGTGGAAAGAGTAATTTTGTTCGCTTCTTTTATCTTTTACGTCAAATAATTGATGGATATTTAGCTAGAACAGTTAATTTATCAGGAGGAGCCGATTTACATCTTTTTCTAGGCACAAAAGTCACACAAGCGATTGAGACGGAGATTGTTTTTGGGAGAAATGCGTATTCATTTGTTTTACAACCGACAGTTGATAATCGATTGATTTTTACAGATGAGCGGATTTTTTATGACGCAAGTGGTCGTATGAGTTTGTCAGTAAATCGGTCTATTGGGAATGGTCATGATGAATCAAAATTACTAGCTCAAATTGAAAATAATACATATAGCAAGACCATCAGCAAGTATATTTATGACTCTATTTCAAAATGGGTCGTTTACCATTTTCACGATACGAGTAGCACTGCTCAAGTAAGGCGTGAATGCTCAATAAGAGATAATGAAAATCTACGAGCCGACGCTAGCAATTTAGCTGCATTCTTGTTTTTTTTGTTAGAACATCATTTCGATATTTACAAAGGAATTGTTGATGTCATTAAATTGGTTACTCCTTTCTTCAAGGATTTTAAATTACGAGTAAAAGAACAACGTAATGATCAGTTTGTACTTTTAGAATGGCAGCAAGAAGGTAGTGATTATCCTTTCCACCCCAGTCAACTTTCTGATGGAACTTTGCGTTTTATCGCTTTAGTCACGGCATTAATGCAGCCTAATCCTCCTGCAACAATGCTTTTTGATGAGCCTGAACTGGGTTTACATCCCTATGCTATTGAAGTGCTTGCTAACCTCATCAGTCAAACTGGAGAAAATACGCAGGTAATTATCTCTACTCAATCCTCGCAGTTATTGGATAACTTTGAACCAGACAATATTATCGTTGTTGATCGTCACAATGGAGCATCAAGTTTCAAAAGATTGGACAATGAACAATTAGATACCTGGCTAGAAGACTATACGATGGGGGAACTTTGGCAAAAGAATGTTTATGGTGGAGGTCCCACCTATGAATAGAATTATTGCTGTCGTTGAGGGCCAAACTGAACAAACTTTTATCAGAGATATATTGGCTCCCCGACTAGCAAATCAAAGGATTTATATCACTGCACAATTAATTGGCCGACCAGGTCATAAAGGAGGCATTGGTCCTTTTCCACGTGCTAGTGCAGATATCTTGAGACTTATAAAACAAGATCGACAGCTTTTTGTCACAACCATGTTTGACTTTTACGGAATGCCGACGACTTGGCCTGGACGCTCAGAAGCCAATAATTTACCTTTTGAAAAAAGAGCATCCCACGTCGAAATCGCCATTTACAAAAAAATTGCGCAAGAATTAGGTGATGATTTTCAGCCTAATCGCTTTATTCCTTATGTTCAAATGCATGAATATGAGGCTTTATTATTTTCTATGCCTTCAGCAATTACCCGAGTGATGAACAGTAATTCGGCGCTGAGCATATTGGAGGAAATCAAAGATCAATTCAAAAATCCAGAAGCTATAAATGATAGTCCTGAAACAGCACCCTCTAAACGTTTAGCCAGAATATTTCCGAAATTCAGAAAGCCAATTCACGGTGTAAGTATTGCTAAGAAAATTCCTTTTGAAATTCTTCTAGATGAATGTTCTCATTTTCAATGCTGGATTCAAAGGCTAGAAAAATTAACGTAAACTCAGAATTTAATATTGATTATTTTGCTGAATAGAAGGCAATTTCTGCGATGTCTCTAACGCCAGTAAATCCTTGTCCAATAAATAAAAGTGTCGCAACAATATTCAAAATGATGTGAGCTTTGCGCCATTTTTGAGATTTGTCTTTGTAGATTTCTTGAACAACAGCGAGAGAAATAATCATTAAAAGTGTCGCAATCAAGCCGTAGTAATAATGGGAAATATACCATTCATTATTGCGATGGTAAATCCACTTTTGGGAGCCGATAATGATGAATCCCATACTCGTTAGAACAGCAAAAGTTCCTCGCCAAATTTTAGTCTTAGCACGATAGAGAAAGACAAAAGATGCGGTCGTTAAAATAAATATTGCGATGACAAAAAATCCTAAAAATGGATCACTTGCCATCAACTCTTGCTTGATAAAACCTTTGGTAATGGTGGGATGCAATAGACCAATAAGAGATAATCCGACAACGCTTCCGGCAAGCCAGCGACCAATATTGACATGCTCAAGGCCAACCTTTGGATTGATTTTGCTTTTATTCCCCGCGGCGATCGCCAAACGCCTTTGTCTGGTTTGCAGAGAAAAGTAACAGACAATTCCAATTAAAGGAAACACCCAGATAACTGCAAATATCGGGTGAATCCATGTGGTCATTACCTCAATGCTCATGATTTTATTGCTAATTAATAAATTGAAATATTATCTCTGTCAAAAAGATAGATTATTCCTCAACCATAGTTAAAAATCAGGCTCTGTCAATTTACTTTTCGCAATACAAATTTGTAGTTATAGTCGTCGAAAAAATATTTAATTACTTTGAATTCTTGCTCGTGATTAACGGAGCCATATTTTAGAGTCTTGCCAAAGGTAATTAGTAAGGTTAATGCTTTGTACTAGCCCTACTTGCTGGAATTGAACACCTTCAGATTTGAGTTTTTGTTCTTGGTCTGGAACGTGGGTAATTAGTTCACCACGAGAATTTAGGATTCGATGTAAAGGATAGTCGGCAGTCGAAGTTTTTCTGAGGTATTGGGGAATGGCGCGAAAATAACTCCGATCCACGCCCATGCCTAAAAGAACGTCTTTATAAGTGATCACTTTGCCTTCGGGAATCTGACTAATAAAACTCAAAAACCGTTCATAGGGAATTTCTGATAGTGGTTTAAAAACGTCTGTCGTGACTTGAATATTGTCGGCGATCGCCACACGACCTGATTCCACCACCACACTCAACACACCACGCTTTCCCTTAAACCCTTTCCAATCTTCCACAAACTCACTAATTTTCTTGCAAGGCTCACAATAAAAGGTCAGCCGGACTTTTGCGCTATTTTCAAATTCCAGTAATGAACCGGGTTTGAGACGGTCAGCATCAATATTTTTGACAATTAAATTCTCTCGCAAAGAACCCGGGGCGATCGCCTCTTCTTCTAAATCCTCATGGCGAACTACCAGCACTTGCCTCGGACTAATGGGATGACCATTTACATCTTCTTGAATACCAAAACCTTTTTCTAGAAAGACTGACTGTTCTACTTGTAAAGGCTCACCATGCTTACATTTACGAAATAATCCGACAATGCTTCCCGACTGCTCTGACATAAATAATTAGCTAGACGAACTCCCAATAAATTATCGTTTTTGTCAAATTTGAACTTTGCTTGTCAACTGCGAATTATTTCAACAAATGACCAAGACTCGATATCTTAGAACACAGTTGTTACCTCGTGTTGATTCTATGAAT
>CAZXBK010000045.1:0-25026 GCA_964638765.1 uncultured Synechococcus sp.
CCATTGATTCACTTTGCTACTCACGCCTAGCATTACTCTCTTGAAACTCTCCTTTGCTATATTCGTGCTCTGGTAGCGGCGTCATAATCTCTAAAAATCCCTGATTGTAAGCAATACGGCTATTACGACGTTCTCCTAAATCTTCAAGGATGCTCTCAAATTCTTGCCAACTCACATTTTCGAGAATGATGTGTTTTCCCGGCGGTACTTGAATTCGCTCTAGTTCGAGTAGCATGGCGATCGCCCAATGAGATTGACAGTAAATTAGCTGCGGAGTTCTGGATTCATTATAGGCAGAGGAATTCGGTAGACTAACGAGGAGAAATATCATCAATCTAATGACCACGACTACCTTACCCCGCATCAAATTTCTTCAGGAACCCACTCGTTACGAATGGGTTGAGCAGGCACTAAATAACCTTGATGAAGTGATGCTAGATCACTCCCATTGCGAGCGTAAAGCGGCAAGTGTCGCCATTAATATGATGTTTCGCTATCCGTCGTCGTCGAAATTAGTAAAAGAGCTGACGGCGATCGCCAGGGAAGAACTAGAACATTTTGAGCTGGTAAATCAGTGGCTAGAACGGAAAAATATTCCCCTTGCGCCGTTAAATGCCCCTCCCTACGGCGGCAAATTACGTAAGCTGATTCGTCCCCAAGAGCCGGATCGTATGTTGGATTCTCTTTTAATTTCGGCATTGATCGAAGCGCGCTCCCACGAAAGACTCGGTTTAATTGGTGAACATTGCCCAGAGCCAGAGTTGGCGGCTTTTTACCGGGGATTAATGGCGTCCGAAGCACGGCATTATGGTGCGTACTGGGTTTTAGCAACGACCTATTACGATACGGATTTAGTCAATGAGCGCTTAGAAGAGTTGGCGATCGCCGAGAGCGAAATTTTAGCGACATTGCACCCAGAACCACGCATCCATAGCTAATTGGTTTTCCTATTGCTAAGATTGCGCAGCTTATCCGGACTCGACACATCAAGAAATATAAATAAAACCTAACTTCCCTTAAGCGACGTTACATTCTCGTACTCTACAGAGCAGACTATTGATTGTCGGGGGGCATCTCCAGCTGCAATTTGTTTCAAGGTCTCAGCCTGCAAGCAAATTATTAGTTGAGATTGTTTATCTGTGTTTCGAGCAATAACGTTGTGTTAAATTCCTCTAGCTCCGCTTTAGCCATTACCTTAGCCATCGAACGACAGTTTCTCACTGGAACTCTAGACATGACTTTGGCGATCGCCCTCGAAAAAATGGTTCGCCAACGCAGCCATTGCGACCTTAGTGAGCATGGAGCAAGTACCTTTCGCGCACCGAACTGTCTCGTCGTTGTTCAAGATGACAAGCTCTGCGGTGTTTTTACAGAACAAGATCTCGTGCGGCTCATTGCGGAGGGGAAAAATCTTCAAACCATTACCCTCGGCGAAGCAATTCAGATTCCGGCAACCTCGGTTCGCTGTACCCCAGACGAAGATATTTTTGCCGCTTTAAATTTACTCAATCACCATCACCTCAAGCATTTGCCCGTTGTCGATGAACAGGATCATCTCATTGGTCTGATTACCTACGACAGTTTGCGTAAGGTTTTGCCGCCGATCAATCTCTTGACACGACTCCATTGCGTGAGCGATGTGATGGTTCAGGATGTCGTCACAGCTTCAACAGAAGCCTCATTACTTGCAGTGGCGAAACTCATGGCAACAAACCGCGTGGGTTGTGTGGTGATTACGCAAGCCGTTGGCGATCGCCGCGAACCGATTGGCATTGTGACCGAACGGGATGTGATTCAATTCCACAGTCTCCAACTCGATCTTGAAAGCACCACAGCTGGGGAGGTGATGAGTAGTCCGCTATTTACCCTCTCCCCCGAAACTTCCTTGTGGGAAGCTCACCAAACGATGAACCGTCAATATGTGCGCCGCCTAGTGGTCGTTACAGAAACGGGTGAGATGCAGGGTTTAGTCTCGCAAACCAGCTTGTTCCAGGTACTTCGACCCAATGATATGTACCAAATGATCAACTTTCTACAGCAGATGGTTGATCAACAAACAGAAGAATTATCCTCAAAAAATCAACAGCTCCAGCTCGAAATTGAAGAACGCCAACACGCTGAAGTGCAGTTACAGGAAGCCCACGACCACCTCAAAACTATCGTTAAAGAACGCACCCAGCAACTCCATAATGCCAATGCCAAGCTGCGGGAAGATTTAGCGCACCGCGAAAGGATTACGGCGGAATTAGAAGAAGCACTCAGAAATTTACAGCAAACGCAGTTGCAACTGATTCAAACGGAAAAAATGTCTGGTCTCGGCCAGCTCGTCGCAGGTATTGCCCACGAAATCAATAATCCTATTAATTTTATCTACGGCAATTTGCAACACGCCCATGGTTATGTCGAAGAAATTTTAGGGCTGTTATCCCTCTACGAACGGTACTATCCCCAGCCACCCCAAGAGATTCGCCAACGGCGGGAAGCGGCGGATTTAGACTTTTTGCGGGAAGATATTTCCCACCTCGTTAACTCGATGCATAAAGGGGTTGATCGAATTCGCAATCTGTTGATGTCGCTCCAAACTTTTTCGCGCTTAGACGAATCAAAACTAAAGCGGGCGGATATTCACGAAGGTATTGATAGTACTTTGTTGCTTATTCAAAATCGTCTCCAAGCGCACCACGATATTCCAAAAATTCAAGTCATTCGTCAGTATGAAACAACCCCCAGCATCGAATGTTATCCGAGTCAGCTTAATCAGGTCTTTTTTAATTTGTTGCTAAATGCGGTCGACGCGGTCAATGATGCGCAACGGCGATCGCCTTCACCCCAAACGAGAATTGCCGCCAAACCGATGACGGATTTTGGGAACCAAACTTACCGTAAGCCCCAGATTAAAATTTCAACGAATGTTTCGCCGGAAGGGGATTATCTCATTATCAAAATCAAAGATAACGGACAGGGTATTCCTAGAGATATCCAATCAAAATTATTTGATCCCTTTTTCACAACAAAACCCGTGGGACAAGGAACAGGTCTCGGCCTTTCTATTAGTTATCAGATTATTGTGCAAAATCACGGCGGCAATCTAAGCTGCAATTCTAGCCCTGAGGAAGGTACAGAGTTTGTGATTACTTTGCCTGTCACTCAAATGGCGATCGCCGCATAGTGCCTTTTCGTCAGCAAAGTTTGTGATTCGCTCCCACGTTTATTGAGCAAAATTTGATGGCGATCGTTGGCGGATTAAGACAAGGCCAATTACCAGCCAGAAAATCAATAGCCCGCCTGTAATTAGCAAAGTCGTAATCAACCCCAAACTATCAACTAATGCCGGAGCCGCCGCCGTAAACAAACCGCCCCCAACAATCGGTTCAAAGAAGAGCTGTTTGTAGGCAAAACTTTCAAAGGCACCAGAACGATTATCGGGATCAACCATCCGTAATAACAAAATTCCTGTTGCTGTCACACCCATCGATTGGCCGAGATCACCGATGCCTTTCTCAAACCAATAATCGGGGAAAATTTTCGGGGCATAGAACAAAAAGAAGGTGATATTCCAGATAATACCAACGGCACTTAGGACAAGAAAGATGCCAAGATTGCCACCGATCACCTTAAGGGAAATAGAGGCCAGAGCCGTCACAACCACCACGTCCAAGGCCATGCCCGCAATATTTTTAGTTAATCGCGGAATGATCAGCGCATCTAAATCCAAACGCACCATAATCATCTGCACAATGATGCCACCGACTAAAGCCATCGGAAAAAGTGGCACATAGCCCATCATCGTAAAACCGCTCAAGCCCCACGTTACCGACTCAATCCAAACTAATCCTTTTAAAATTACCCACCCGATCACAACCGCGATACCCACAAAACCAAAGTTGAGGGAGAGGGGATCAATTAACAGACCTTTAGTGAGTTGTCGCCGTTTTTCGAGGACTTCGGGATCGCTATTGTGGGAAAGTTCTGGTAGATCGTCGGGCTGTTCAACGTCGTCGCTAGCAACGGCCACATAGCCCCGTTTACGACCCCATTTCGATAAAAATGTCCCGGTCACAATACCGGAAACGATACCCACTGTCGCTAAGCCAAGGGCAAGGTCTGCCCCTTCTTCAAAACCTAAATCTATAAAGGTTTCAGCCATACCGCCTGCTGTCCCATGCCCCCCTTCAAAGGCAATTTCGATTAGAGAACCGGCAATGGGATTTGCGCCGAAAACCGGAATCAAAATCAGCAGCGTCGCCAAAATACCAACGACATATTGTCCCCAAGCTAAGGTTTGCCCAAACACCACCTGGGGGGCAGCCCGTCGCCAAATTTGTTTGGGGCTGGGAATCACTTCACCTAAAAATAGAGCGGCAAAAACGATATTGATAAAAACGCCGGGAGATTGTGACCAAATGGTACGAATTTCTTCGCTAAAAATGCCATCGCTGAGTAAGGTCCCTTCTCCAGCAACGGAGGCGGCGATCGCCCCGAGGACTTGGGGGCCTAATACCAAAGCCAGCACACCAGCCACAATGGATTCTGGTAGATACAGCCGACGAATCCAACTAATCTTTTGTTTGATGAAGCGCCCAGCTAAAACCAGTAGCGCAATCCAAACAAACGCAAAGAAAACATCTTTTAAGGTGAACATGGCGATGCTGCTGCCGTTGCAACAGATTCAGGACAAGACCCTGACTCAACCAAAGCGACTCACAATCCTACAAAAGGAGATCTTCAATCAAGTTGTCTTTTGTTTCAGAGTTAGTTTAGGCAAGCTTAACGAAGGCTGCCGTTTCCCATTACACGAAACGTCTGTGCCTAATTTTTTTTCGTGCCCAAGTTACGGAGTTAACCTTTAGCACGCACTCATGCTCTCAATTAGCCCACAAAGAAACACAATTGATACACCATTGAAATGAAGCGTAAAAGAGCAAAATATCTCGTAAACAATTATTTCTAGTCGTAAATTGTTAGTTACGTCATTTTGCTGTCAATGCAGTCTGTTTTTGGCGTTTATTCCTAATGGAAATCACTTGAGCTTCCTTGCCTTCGCGGGCAACACGAATCAGCAAGGCGGCGGAAATCAAACTGGAAATCACAGAACTACCGCCATAGCTAAACAGAGGCAATGGTAAGCCTGTCGTCGGTAGTACACCCGTGGTGACGCCAATATTGAGCAGTGATTGCCCCACCAACATAAAGGTCACACCAATGGCAATGAGACGTCGATCAAGATGCTTACAACGCAGCGCTACATAGGTGCCGAGACTGGCATAGGTCAGCAATAGCAGTAAAAAGCAAATACAACCTGCCAACCCAAATTCTTCCGCGAAAATCGCAAAAATAAAGTCTGTGTCCTGAAAAGGGAGATAAAAAAGTTTTTGTTGAGATAAACCAAAGCCTTCGCCCCAAATGCCGCCGGAGCTGATAGCAAGGAGACTTTGAACGAGCTGGTAACCGTCACCACGGGCATCTTTAAAGGGATCTAAAAAGAACATCAGTCGCCGTCGCTGATATTCGTGGACGCTAATACTGGCGATCGCCGTAGCGAGACCAACCCCTGCCGTACTACCCAGCTGAAACCACGAAAGACCCGCTGCCACTGCAATAAACCACAGCGTCAACCCACACAGAGCTGTAGTACTGAGATTGGGTTGGATGAGAATACAGCCTAAAATGCCCGCAAATACCCCCAGCCACTGCCACCGCACATGCCACATTAGTTTTCGCCAACGCCCAAAAACCTGGGCTGCCTGCAAAATCAGAAACGGCTTTGCCAGCTCCGACGGCTGAATTCGAATTGGGCCAAAGGCAATCCAACGGGTTGCGCCATTCACCTCAACGCCGAAGCCGGGAACTAAGGTCAGAATGATCAAGCCCCAAAACAAAAAGAGCAACCATCCCGATAATTTATTTAGAGATTTCAGCGGCGATCGCACGATGACATTGAAGAAAAACAGCCCAATCACAATCCAGATCAGCTGACGCTTCACAAAATAAAAGCCATCCCCTTGGCGTAAATCCGCAACAGGGTACGACGCCGAAAACATTGCGACGAGACCAATACACAGCCAAAGAAACGTGAGCCAGCGTAGCAGCCTCGCTTCAAATGCCCAATGTTTTACTTCCGTATCGAGAAATGGCAAAAAATATCTCAGCACAGCGGCAGCACTAAATCTAAATAAACAAACAAAAATCCCTCACCATTATGACAATACGTGAGAGATTCGCAGAGAAATCAAATATTTTTTCTTTCTAGCAAACAATACTTAAGCAAACCTAAATATCGTTTTTATTATTAAAAAAGCACAGGAAATTTCAAACTATTTTACTGACTTTACTGATCCTCTACATCTAAACGAGCCACCGTAATTGCACTAAAAGCAAACGCCATAACCAGAGGAATTGGGCAGCGCCAAAAGATACTTACAATCGCACAAGCGAAACTAAATAAAATAGCAGCTCCAAGCCATTTTTTCTCATCGGCAGTAAAGCCTTTTTCTGCTTTGATTAGCTTCAGAATATCGGTAGGGATAGGTTCTGGCATCACGGCATTAGGAGGAAATGCCCAGTAAAAATTAGTCGTGACGAGACTTGGTTCTGTCCAGCCATTGCTGTCGCACCATTCTTGAATCCACTCGTCGCAGTAATGCCTCATACAATTTATTCCTTAGGTTTCTTACCAGTTATTTACACTAAATTCGACAATGTTTTTCGTTAACTGAAACCACTTATTTTCAAGAAAAGCCTCATTTGAATTAATGGCAAATTCACGCTGGCTTCAATTAACGATTTTTATCGTATCAACGATATTTACGAGGTAGCCAAAGTATTCAAGAAAGTTCAAACAATTCAGTGAGCAAAAATACTCAAGCAAATACCGTTTTAAAACCCAATACCTAATAAAAAATGGTGCAAAATTAGGCGATCGCCACAATTTTCGGACGGGGATCAGCTGTCATTGCCGCAATTAAAAAACAGACCCCACTGAGACGACAAACAGTAAAACAGGTGATTTCTAGAATAACCTCGCTATTTTGTAAAGAAATATTGCAAAACATCCGGCTATTTGTTACATTTATTTACAGAAAAGCTCAGCACAAGATTTTCAAAGAACAGTCTTCTCCAGTAAGCGATAGGTTCTGCGCCATCTTGACATTGAGTTTCTCCTCTCATACAGCAAGCTCAGACAGACCAGCCGATTTAAGCTCCGGCTGGTTTTTTATTGGTTTTAGTCGCTGTCGACGGGCAATCCCCTAGAAAAACATCGTTAGCATTGGCAAATTAATTTTGAGTTGTAAAAAACTCCACCAACTCACTTGAAAATAAAGAGCTGTTTCCGAGGCAAGAAAGAATTCTGTTTTGAAAGGGAAGCGGCTATAATGACCGAGTTCTGAGACCCATTCACCCTTTAACGTCAAGCTCAAATTCATGTCTGATTCCACCCATTCCACCCGTGACGAACTCCGTGCTGCCCGCCTTGAAAAGGTGCATCAGCTTAAGGCGATCGCCATGAATCCCTACGCATATAAATGGGAAGTGAGTCACCACACCGCAGAATTACAAGACAAATATAAGGACATTGCCGCTGGCGAAGAAGTTGAAGATAACGTGTCCATTGCCGGGAGAATTCTGGCGCGACGAGTTTTTGGTAAGCTCGCTTTCTTTAGTCTCCAAGACGAAACTGGCACTATTCAGCTTTACCTCGACAAAAAACTGATTAATGCAGGTATGCCTGACGTAGAAGGCGCATTTAATCACCTTAAGAAATTGACCGATGTTGGTGACATCATTGGTGTTAAAGGAATTATTAAGCGTACCGAAAAGGGTGAGCTTTCCGTCAAAGTGAGTGAATTTGCCATGCTCACAAAATCTTTATTGCCTTTACCGGATAAATGGCATGGTTTAACGGATATTGAAAAGCGCTATCGTCAGCGTTATGTCGATCTAATTATCAATCCCGAAGTGCGGGAGACATTCAAATTACGAGCAAAAATCACCGCAGCGATTCGTCGTTACTTAGAAGAAAAAGATTTCCTCGAAATTGAGACTCCTGTTCTCCAGGGAGAAGCAGGTGGTGCTGAAGCTCGTCCTTTCATTACTCACCACAACACCCTCGATATGCCGCTATATTTGCGGATTGCGACGGAATTGCACCTCAAGCGTTTGGTTGTAGGTGGTTTTGAGCGTGTGTTTGAAATGGGTCGTATCTTCCGCAATGAAGGCGTTTCCACCAAGCACAACCCAGAATTTACATCCATCGAGGTCTACCAAGCCTATGGCGACTACCATGACATGATGGACTTAACCGAGGAGCTGATTCGGACTCTGGCGAAGGACATTATCGGTACTGTTGAATTGCCCTATGCCGATGCCACCGTTGATGTGGGTTCCCCTTGGCGACGGGAAACAATGCAAAACCTCGTTAAGGATGCCACTGGTGTTGATTTCTTGGCATTTGATGATTTTGATTCTGCGGCAAAAGCTGCCGATGAAGCAGGTATTGGTGTTCCCGAGAAAGTGAATAGTATTGGTCAACTTCTCAATGAAGCGTTTGAGCAGAAAGTTGAGGAGACATTGACTCAGCCAACATTTGTCACTGAGTATCCCGTTGAAGTTTCTCCCCTCGCTAAACCCCATCGCGATAAGCCTGGTTTGACTGAGCGTTTCGAATTATTTGTTGTGGGACGTGAGTTGGCAAATGGTTTCTCTGAGTTGACAGACCCAATTGACCAGCGAGAAAGATTGGAAGCCCAAGCTGCGAAAAAAGCTGCCGGTGATGTGGAAGCTTGTGATGTGGATGAGGATTTCGTCACTGCACTTGAATATGGCATGCCTCCTACAGTGGGTTTAGGGATTGGCATTGACCGTCTTGTGATGCTGCTGACCAATTCTGAAAGTATTCGCGATGTTATTGCGTTCCCTCTCCTCAAGCAAAAGGCAAAGGATACTGATGAGGAAGAGAATACTACGGATAGCTAAGCAGACAATCCACTAGTTTTAGGTTTTTATAGGTTTAGGTTTAACCCACAAAAAAATGAATCAACAACGTTTAGAAGAAGTTTTGGCGATCGCCCGTGAGATTGGTTGGGGTGCAGGGAAGGTGCTGCGGAGTTTTTATAAAGGCGATATCAAAGATATTTCCGACAAAAAAGACGGCCCCGTCACAAAAGCCGACCTTGCCACTAACGACTACATCATCGAAAATTTTCACGCCAAGCTCGGTACAGAAGATTTTGCATATTTGAGCGAAGAAACCTATGACGGCGTAAAAATTGAGCACCCTTGGGTTTGGATTATCGATCCCCTTGATGGCACTCGTGATTTCATCGACCAAACTGGCGAGTACGCGATTCATATTTGCCTGACCCACGAAGGTCGCCCGGTGATTGCAGTCGTCGTCGTTCCAGAAGCAGAAAAGATTTACTTTGCGCTCAAAGACAATGGTACTTTCGTCGAAACCCGCGATGGCACTGTCACACCCATTAAAGTGTCGGAGCGCAACAAACCCGAAGAATTATTGTTAGTTGCTAGTCGTACCCACCGTGACCAGCGCTTCCAAGATTTATTGAATGCTTTGCCCTTCAAAGACCGCAATTATGTCGGTAGTGTCGGTTGTAAGATTTCAACCATTCTCGAACAGCAGTCCGACGTTTATATTTCCCTATCTGGTAAATCAGCCGCCAAAGATTGGGATTTCGCCGCACCAGAATTAATCCTCACGGAAGCAGGTGGCAAATTTAGTTACTTTGAAGGAAACGAGGTGCTTTACAACCAAGGTGATGTCAAAAAGTGGGGCGGGATCATGGCATCAAATGGCCACTGCCATGAAGAGCTTTGCCAAATGTCCATTGCCATTCTCAAAGAAATCGATGAAAAGTAATTAATAACTAAATTCCTTTCATTTAAAGATTATGGTCAACCCAGCCATAATCTTTTTTAGTTTTTGCCCATGGGAATTTGCCGATACAGAGCAACTCACCTCGCCTTTAGACAAGACATCAAAAGACCTTGAGCTAACCCGATTCTGCCAAGCGCTGCTGTAAACGTTGGTGAATCAAAGTTAGTTGTGCCCGGACATTATTAGGACAGTGGGGTAATGGGAGTTCCACATTTGGCCATGCGTTCAAATCTGCACAGGGACAACCGATAGCTAGCCCCAGACTGTCGAGGGGAATTGGCATAGAACATCGGGCACAAGGAAGCAATTCCCAGCGATCAGAAAGCAACTCTCCGATAGTTTGGGTGGTTCCTTCAAGGTGACTATCACGGTAATCGGCGGTCAGAATATCTTGAAAATATGCATCAAACTCCGGTGAGTAGCGATCGCCGACAACAATAGTGCGAGGCAAAATACGCTGGTTACCACGAGGAGAAATAAGAGGCTTACCCACTTGAAACCAATAAGCTAAATATTTTTTTAGTTGCTCAACACTTGCCATAAACTCTAAAAACTTTGGCGATCGCCTAACTCTAAAACCCAGCTCTTGAAAATTTTGAATAATACTTTTGATGATCTCTATAGTATCGGGCAAATTTGAGACTCTAGCTCTGTCAGTAGTCAGAACCCCTTTAAAAGGATTTTTCTTAAGATAGGGTTTAGATTTAGTCGGAAAATCCGCATCTATATGAATTTTTGTGAAACGCCCCACAGTGGATATCACTGGGATTATCAAACAGCACGCTTTTTTGAAGGCTGGTACTTCCGAGTCAGCTTGCCGGAACTACAAGATAATTTTGCCTTTATGTATTCCATTGAGGATCCCATTGGTAATCAACCCTACAGTGGTGGTGCCGTGCAAGTTCTAGGGCTACAGGATGAATACTTATGGCAAACCTTCCCTAAAACAGAAAATTTTTGGGCAGACGGCGATCGCCTCGCTTTGGGACATTGGCGTACAAGACCCCAAAATCTCACCCCAAAATTATTAGCACCCAAAGTTTTTACCGAGGTCATTGACGAAGGCTATCAAGCCACAACCACCCTTAACCAAGGCAGCATTAAAAATCCAGCGACAGGAGAAGTTTGTCGCTGGCATTACGAAACTAAGCCAATCTACAGTTGGGGCATTCCTGCCACGGCTACGGCTACATGGCTTTCTTTTCTACCAATCTACGATCCTGGATGGCAGATTTTGCTGGCTCACGGGCTCAGTACAGGCTGGATCGAGTGGCAAGGAAAACGTTACGAATTTACCGAGGCCCCAGCCTACAGCGAAAAAAATTGGGGGAAATCTTTTCCTCAACAGTGGTTTTGGTTAAACTGCAATGCTTTTGACCAAGAATCGGATCTAGCCTTAACCGCTGGCGGGGGAGTCCGAGAAATTTTGACTCAAACCGAGGAGGTTGCCCTGATCGGGATTCATTATCGTGGTAAATTTTACGAGTTTGCACCTTGGAACGCCGAAGTCACTTGGGCGATCGCCCTTTGGGGACAATGGCAAATGCAAGCAACAAATCATCAGGGTTTTTCAGTAGAGTTAGAGGGGAAGACTAATCTAGCCGGACAGCCATTACGAGCACCCACCCATGAAGGATTACAATTTTGTTGTCGCGATACCCTACGCGGTAACCTCTCTCTGATCTTGCGATCGCCTCAAGGAAAGATATTAGTTGAATCAACAAGTTCTTTGTGTGGATTGGAAGTCGGGGGTAAACTTTGGGAGGGTATTTGGCGTAACCCAGCTTATAGTATTCACTAAATAATCTCAACGGACTATAAACACCCAAGCCAGAACACAAGGTGTCAATACATCTCACCGTTCAAACCCTTCAAAGTTCATACAGACAATCACAACACTTTTTCCTTTTACTTTAATGAAATCCACTTCCACCCAAAACAAAAACTATACAGTTTTAATCCCTAACTAATTACAGTTTTGTACTTAGTTGATTTTATATTTCTTAGGTTTTCAAGTGTTAAAAAAGATTCGCAACTATTTATCTTCACCATCTTATCAGCTTATTTTTCAAACAGCTCTGAAAAATTGGTTACTTGTCGCACTTAATGTTGTCACAAATCTCCTAAGTATATTTTTTGAAGGCAGTACGTTAGGCATTATATATATAGCTGTGGCCCTACTGTCCGAGGGTTCAGAAGCCCTAAATAAAGTCCCTGTAATTTCCGGATTTCTGATCAATTTAAATGTCAGTAATCAGCTCTTGTTTCTAATGCTCCTTGCAACAGCTGTTTTCTTCCAAACGTTTCTAGCTATTAGTAAATATTTCAATAATCTTTCTATTGCTTTTTTATCCGCTGAAATACAGCCACAGGTTATAGGAAAAGTCTTCCGACAGATTATGTCTCTAAGCTTTGGCTGTGCTAGTCGCTACAAAGTGGGTGATCTCGTCTATTATGCTAACAACTCTGGAGCAACAGTTAATCGTCAAATTCTAGTCTCAAATCAATTACTTATTGGTTTATCATTCACCCTTGTCTACACGGTTATCCTAGTCCGTCTCTCATCATTGTTAGCGTTGATTGCAGTAATTCTTGCCCTAAGCCTAGTAGCAGTTCAACGATATATAGTTCCAAAACTAAAACGGGTCGCCCGCCAAGTAGTTCGTGCCAGAGTACAGTTATCAGAACGCATGACTGAAAACATTCAAGCCTTACGTTTAGTGCATACCTTTGGCACTCAAAATCACGCCATTGCCCAGACCGACAGTGCTCTCATTGAAACGCGTAATGCTCTTTTTAAAAGAGGCATCTTTTTTTACTTAACCGATCCATTTCTTGATGTGATGCCTATTTTGGCTCTCGCGTGTCTGGCGGCGATCGCCTACTATATCGATCCAAATAGTCAAACAGTCCTACCTTTACTGTTAACATTTTTAGTCGCTTTGCAACGATTATCAATGCGTCTTAGGGGCGTGTCAGGAGCCGTAACGCAAATCATTGACCTGAGTGGTGAAATGAAGCGACTCGATGAAATTTTAACCACTAATGATAAAGAATTTTCATTAGTTGGCTCTAAGGAAATTGAACAAATAAAAACAGATTTAGAACTCAAAAAAGTTTGCTTGTCTTATGATGACGACGAGCTTATTATCAACAATCTTGATCTAACAATCCCAAACCGAAAGGTGACAGCGTTAGTTGGAGAATCTGGTGCTGGTAAATCGACAATTGTCGATTTAATTGTGGGATTGTATCAACCTGTTTCAGGAGATATTTTAGTTAACGATCAAAGTATCTACGAAATTAATCAAGCCGAGTGGCGAAGTAAAATTGGCATTGTCAGTCAAGATACTGTTGTGTTCAATATGAGTATTCTTGACAATCTAAGATATGGCGCACCTGATGCAACTTTAGAGGAAGTAATTGAGGTAACAAAAGCGGCTCAAGCCCACAAATTTATTACTCAATTACCGATGGGCTATGACACAGTCGTTGGAGAGCGTGGCTATCGTTTATCTGGTGGTCAAAGGCAACGACTAGCGTTAGCACGGGCTTTAGTGAAAGATCCTGATATTTTGATTTTGGATGAAGCCACCAGTGCTTTAGATAGTCAATCGGAAAAGTTAATTCAAGAAGCATTAGAAAAATTCCAGCAAGATCGCATGGTAATTGTTATCGCCCACCGCTTATCAACAATCGTGAATGCAGATCAAATCGTTGTTCTTGAGCGTGGCAAAGTGATTGAACTTGGTAATCACGAAGAATTGTTGGCGAAAAATGGCCAATACGCCAAGGCTTGGAATATTCAAACAGCAACGGTTTAGTGGAGTCTTAATTAGTTACATTAAGGAAAATTTTCAAAGCTAAGCTGACTTACTGACAAGAATATTTCGCTATAGGAATCTGGACAGCGATAGCTATCCTACGACGTTCTATAAAACTAAACGTACGATTGAGAAACTGGCACAAGACTTTGTTAGTTTGAGACTTCTCTCTTCAGAATTGGAGTTGCCTAGATAGATGAATGATCTAGTCGTTGTGCTCCATAACTCCAAGGATGGAGGGAAGATATCGCTATGAGTCGTACTTACAGCTCTCAATACATAAGTTTTATCGGGTTTGGATTTGGGTCGGGATTTCTTTCCTTAGTCGCTTTTTTCATTTTGCAATGGCTACAAATTCCCGTCGGAAATTTAGTCGATTGGCTAATCGGGATTGCGAGTTTTTGGTGGTTATTGGCGGTTGTCACAATTCCGTGGAATATTTATTTTGAGGCGGTTGAAACGCAGGATGAAGCGCGAATTTCCCGTAAGAAAAATATTCCTGTAGATACTCAGCAGTTGAGTTATGTAGCAAAGGTTGCGCGTTGGTCTTTGGTTGGGGCGATCGCCTTGCATATTTTGTCGGCGTTGGGATTGTACTGTTTGGCCGCTTGGGGCATTAGCGCTGTGGGATATGTGAGTGCTTTTGCTGTGTTGCTGTTGACTGTCTTACGTCCGGCTATTCGTGGATATCAATTTCTCGCGTTTAAACTGAGCAATATTCGCCAGCAGATTCAGTATCCCCGCGAAGATATTGTGGAACTGCGTATGCGTGTTAGTACGTTAGAGTCTACGGCTAAGGCATTAGAGAAAACCTTAGAAGCCGCGACGGCAAAACAAACAGAAGAAGCGACAAGTATTCGGCAAAATGTAGCTACTTTGCGTGCAAAATTAGAGGAACTGGCGGCGGTTAATCAAACGGAACACCAACGTTTAGCTCGGGAAGCCACAGGGGCGATCGCCCAATTGTCAGAAGATAGTCAAGTCTTAAATCATGTGCGGGAAATTATTCGGTTTTGGAAAGAGGCTTAAATCCTGCGGGAAAACCGTACTTTAATACCTGAAATATCGTCTCTAAAATATAGGTATAAGATTTAAGGAGCCCTACCCCATGCCACAATTTTTTCTAACTTGGTTAGCCACCGCTGCTTCTCTATTTATTACGGCAATTATTGTGCCGGGCTTAGCCATTGCCGGGGCTCCACCAGCATTAATTGGCGCCGCAGTATTGGGATTTGTGAATGCAATTATTAAGCCAATTCTTGTTGTATTTACTTTACCTCTAACGATTTTGACACTCGGTTTATTTTTGTTTGTTATTAATGCAATTAGTCTTGGTTTGGTAGGTTATTTAACGCCAGGATTGACCGTTGGAGGCTTTTTTCCCGCAATTATTGGTTCGATCGTCTTAACTTTCGTTTCAAGTCTAATTAACCAGCTAATTGGTCAAGAAGAAACTGAGCAGCTTCAATAAATTTAGTAGCTTCAGTAAATAATTGAGTAGCTAATAAAATTCGATGGTTTGGTTTTAGTAAGTTTCTAAAAATCCCAGATCGTTGCTCCAAAAATACTGTCTAGAAGAGGTTAAATGTACTTAGCCTCTTTTTTTGCTGTTTAAAAAGCTTTGCAACGTAATCTCTGTGCGGAAGGCACTGAAGATTAGGCTAAAATGCGAAAGTTCTAAATTTTGTGGCTCGTTTGGGTGCTTGGAGTATCGCTTTGAAACGGTTTGACAAGATAGTCCTCGGCAGTATTTTCGTATTGTCGTTGCTAGTGGCTTTGCTCTGGGGCTTCGGCGATCGCCAGCCTGTGTCGGTGCAGCAGTTTAGCTGGGAAGGGAAAAAGATTAGTGTGGCAGATCGCTTTTTCTCGTTATCCCTAAGTCAGGCCGTTGATCCAGAATTTGTCGAGGCCAACCTGACGATTGATCCACCATTAGCGGGAGACTTGAGCTGGTCTGGGAAAGATTTTTTTTATACTCTCAGCGAATTACCCATTTATGGACAAGAGTATCAACTGAAGTTAGCGACGCCTGATTCTGAGGCGACGGAAGCTGAAGAACCAGAAGATTTAGCATTCTCCACGGAAGAGATAGAGCCATTCCTGGCACGTTTCCAAAGTCGTGATCGTGCCTTTGCTTATATCGGTACGGAAGGTGATGACCGGGGACGTTTAATTCTGTTTAATCTGACCCAGCAGGAAAAAAGTATTTTGACACCAGCAGATCTGACGGTGCTGGATTTTGATACCTACCCTGATGGCGATCGCCTACTGTTTGCGGCGATTCCCAGCGCAGCTTTTAATACCAATCTTGATGATTTACAGCTTTACACCGTTACGACTGGACTAAACACTGCGACTACCTCGGAAGCTGAAGCGGTAATTGGCAAAATTGATCTAGTTTTAGATTCAGAAGAATATGCCAATGGTAAATTTCAATTGGCGAAAAATGGTCGGCGTATCATCGTTAAACGGATTAATAAAGAAGACCCCCGCGATCGTAGTTTGTGGGTCATTGAAGGCAATGCAGAGCCGAGGGGGTTGGGGATTCCAGCGGAGGAATTTTTATTGTCGCCAGATGGTGAGGTAATTGCTGTGTCCCAACAGGGTCGCCTTTCTCTTGTGCCCCTAGGACGTAATAGTGGAGCGATTCAGGCAAAAGAAAAATTCACGAGATTATTGGCTTTTTCCCCCGACCAGAACCAGCAAATTGCCCTCCAAGAAACTGACGGTATCACTTCTCTATATGTACTGAATGAAGATGAAGAGGATGGCGATCGCGTTTTACTGCGAACCTTAACGCCGATTATTGATTGCCGTTACGAACCCCGCTATGGTCAAACCCTCTATTGCCTCAAAATTGACGAAGCGGAAAGCCTTGGTCAGGTGGTAGAAGAGCCATTTTTAAGTGCCATTGACCTTGAAACAGGCGATGAAATTCCGCTGTTGGCGCTCCCCAACTACCGCGATGTGCGTTTGAGTGTGGCGGCGGATGGCTTAGCGTTGTTGTTTGACCAAGTGGTAACGGCAAATCCAACGCCCAATTCGGATCTATTTACCGAAAATGGCTTGGCCGTTGAGGGAGGTCGGGTTTGGCTACTGACCTTGCCAGAGTTAGAGCGAGATGTAGAAATTCAAGCTGTGCCACCGGAATCATTGATGCCCGGTTTCCGTCCCCGCTGGATGCCCTAGTTTGCCTGTGTTTTAAAGAAAGTTACCCAAAATGTATAGAATAATACGCCATAATAGCCACGTGGCTCTGTTCGGCGATCGCCTAGAGCTACGGTTTAGTTTGTGTATCGCTGCTTCCTGTGTTTGTTGCTCAGCCCAACTTCTATGACCAACATTGACCGCCTTGCTATTACCCTAATCGTTCTGTTTAGCGTCGTGATTGCCGTGGGTGTGGGCGGCGAACAGTTGTGTGGCAATGACTGTCCCTTCAGTACAGGACCTAGAGTACGGGAATTTTCTTGGCAAAATAAGGAGATTGGTGCAGAAGATACAGCTTTTATTATGACCTTCGACCGACCTATGGATAACGAAGGGGTCGTCGAAAATCTAGTCATTGATCCGCCGCTACCGGGTAAGGTGAGCTGGGCGGGCAAACGTCTTGCCTATACGTTGCTACAGCCTGCCCCCTACGGCGAAGAGTACCAACTGAATTTGCGGGGCGCTCAGGAGGAATTTGCAGCATCTGGCAACTTGGGTCGCATAATGCAACCGTTTGCTGGCACTTTTGGCACCCGCGATCGCGCCCTTGCCTATGTGGGTACCGATGAAGAGCAAAATGAAAAGGGACGTTTAGTCCTCTACAACTGGACGAAGGATGAAAAGCGGGTATTAACGCCACCGAATTTAGTAGTGCTCGATTTTCAGGTGTATCCCGAAGCGAAGGCAATTTTGTTTAGTGCCGTTGACCGTACGCGTCCCAATGAAGGGATTCAAGATAGTCAGCTTTACCGAGTGGAGACAGGGTTAAATCTCGATGAAGATGAGGCTGCCGAGTTTACGCCAACCCTTGAATTGATTCTCGGTAATGAGGAATATCAAAATTTACAGTTTCAGTTAGCTGCTGGTGGGGAGGCGATCGCCGTCCAACGGGTAAACCGCAATGACCCGGCTGATTTTGGTTTGTGGCTTGTGCAACCAGATGAAGAACCGCAACCACTAGATTTGATTGGTGGAGATTTTGCGATCGCCCCCGATGGTGAAACCTTAGCTGTGCCTCAAGGTGAAGGGATTGGCATTTTTTCGCTGGAAAATATTCAGGAAGAACCTCTAGATTTTTTGCCGCGTTTTGGCCAAATTGTGACCTTTTCGCCTGACGGCTCATCGGCTGTATTGGTTGATTTTAATAGCGACAACCCTGAACTGCGTTATGTGCGATCACTCTTTTTAGTGGACAACCGCAACCGTGAACAAGAGCTACTCCAGACCGACGGTTCCGTTTTAGATTGTGATTTTGACCCCGCCCAAACGAATTTGTATTGCCTCGTCACAGAACTAATTGAGGGTGTGGAATACCGTGAGCAGCCCTATTTTGTTGAAATCAATCTAGAAACAGGCGAATCAGCCCGTCTTGCCCAGCTCAATCAATTTCAAGATATTAATCTCAGTATGGCTCCCGACGGCTTGGGATTACTGTTTAGCGAAGTGGTCACAGATATTACCGATACTGAAGAGCCGTATTTCCGAACAGATGCTGGTGAGGCGATCGCCGGTGGTCAGTTGTGGCTAATGATCCCCGGTATTACCCCGGAGCAAACTCAGCTAGAAGCATTGCCATTTTCAGGCGTTTACCCCCGTTGGCTCCCATAGATCAAGCTCGACTCGATTTAACTACCGAGGATGAATAGACTGAGCAATGTACCGCTATTCCACAAACTGTGTAGCAACATCGGCGCTAACAGATTTTTTGATTTGACATAAACGAAACCCAAAATAATACCGAGAGTCATCAGTGGCAGTACTTCTGACAAACTCAGGTGGGCGATCGCAAACAGAAATGCACTAAGGACAATGCTTCCCCAGACCGGGATGTAGCGCGTGAGGGAAGGTAGCAAAAATCCCCGAAACATAATCTCTTCGTAGAGGGGAGCCATAACCGATGCGGTCATAAAAAAGATCGTTAAAGCGACTTGATCCTGAGCCTTGAGCGCGAGAAATAGAATCGGGTTACTGCCACCCTGTCCCTGCCAAATTTGTTGGTTAATTAGCGACACAAGCAACACCAGCGGCAACGCCACCATATAGCCGCCCAAACCCCACACTGTCCAGTTATCCAGCCACTTAACTTGGAACCAATCCTTGGGTAATGGTCGGAATTTCCAAACTGAAGCTGCCAATACAACTAGCCCGGCGATTGCCATCATGAGGTAGGTGGCGAGGGTATAAGCGGCTTTTTCTCGTACTGCCCAGCCACTCGGATTTAGCTCAAAACTCTGCAACAGAACAGGTAAAACCAAAGGTAATAAAATCTGTCCGACAAAGAAAAACCCAACAATAAAAACTTGCCAGATAATTTCGCCATCCCATGGCGTTTCCCAAGCGGCAGAATTATCGGCAAACAGTAAAGCATCCTGACGTTTACGGACAAATTGAATTAGTAGAAAAATCAAAAAGCCAAAGCCGAAAATCCCCACACTAAAGGGCAAAATTGTGACAACAGTAAGTTTAAAAAAGGCCTGCTGGGCAGCTTCTTGGATACTGCGCTGCATCAGAGCAAGATCATCTGCTGACGCTGTGACCTCAAAAAATTGCTGTAAATTCTGCTGACGAAACCATGTTTCGAGGCGATCGCCGAGTACAGTAACCGTATTTTCCGGCGCGTCTTCCTCTAACCACAATGGTTCTAGTACTTCAATTAAAGGCCCATAAGTGGAATCATCAGTGGCGATCGCCTGCCACTGCGTTGCAGCGGTTGCCAGCTGATCAGTGACCGCGTAGAGGATCCCTAATTTGAGGTGAAGCTCATTAATAAAAGCCTCCGTTTCTGCGACCTTTTTGATGGTCGCCTGGGTTGCTGGACTCGCCTCTTGCTTTTGGAGCAGTGCTAAATTTTCTTCACTACTGTCTAGTACTGATTCGTATTGCTTAATGGCGCTACCGTAAGGGTCCGTCCCGGTTAACTCTTCTACTAGAACGGCGATCGCCTCGGGAGAAGTCGTTGCAGCGGAATTGCGGTCATATTCTGCGGCTTGTAAAACAAGATTAGTTTGATAGAGTTCCAGGCGACCTTGAATTTGTGGCTCCTGAAAACTGCCCCATAGGGAGGAGAGCAACGGGATCAAGGTGAGTACCGTTAAAATAGCGAGAATCGTGCGCTTCACAGTAATGACAATGGCAAAAACAGTTGTTCTAGCCTAGCCTGTTCGCTTCCTTTGGATCAACGATCAAAGGGTTACTGCTGAAACCAAACTTTGATCCGCCCATCGGAACTCCCGGCTGCCAACATTGAACCGTCTGCACTGAGGGCAAGGGACAATAAACGGGTATGGGGGTTAGCGGTTGCGTCATTAAGGGAAAGTGTTGCGAGGGGTTCGTTAATACCCAACTGCCAAATTTTAATCGTGCCATCGACACAGCCGGTAATTAAAAAATCACCTTGGGGGCTGAAGCGAAGTGCTGTTAGGGCTTTATTGTGGGCTTTCAAGCTAAAGCAGGGTACCGTCTCCGGTAGCGCATTCAAATTGTTGAGATTAAGCTGCCACAAATACACGTCACCACTTTCCCCCCCTGAAACGAGTAATTTACCGTCGGGACGGATGGCGATCGCCGTAATAGATTCTGGTTGGTCGCTACCGAGACTGCCAATAGATTTGTGGTCGGTACCGCGCCAAAACTTTAATAATCCTTCCTTACCGCCAGTGACAAACACATTACCCTCAGGAGCACAGGCGATCGCCTCGATTTGGTCGTTTAGATCTTTTGCAGTTGCGAGTAGATCACCATCCTTCGGTCGCCAACGGCGAATTGTTTGGTCATGGCTAGCAGTGAGTAGATCACCGCTTGGGGTCGGGGTAATCGCATAAACAGCCCCCTCATGTTTTTCTAATGCTTGACTCAAACTCAAATCCGGTATTTCGTCAGAATCTAAATCAAGGTGCCAAATTTTGACATCCGGCTCAAAACTACTCGTGGCGATCGCGTAGGGCCGAATATCACCGTCCAGCAATCCATCTAACAGACGATCCATAAAGCCATCAAGAAAACAAATATTCAGTAAACCCTGATGATGGGCCTGCACTTGCGCCACCTCTTGACCATTTTTCACCTGCCAAACCTTAAGCTCTTGATCCCAGCTCCCGCTCGCTAGGAGCCGTTGGTCATCACTAAAACTGAGGGCACTCACACAATCAGTATGAGCTTCTAAAACCTGAATACATTGCCAACTTTGTTGGGGAACAGCGGGCTTCGGTTGGGGAACGGGTGTCGCATCCCAAGGATCATAAACTGCAATTTTTTCCGATTCTGTGGCTGGCGGAGTTGCTGTTTGAGGCGTTTGGCTGAGGGGGAGTTTGGCGGGGTCAATTTTGCCTTCCTGCTGGAAACCAACGAGGGCCTGCTCCAAATTACTGAGGCGTTCATCTAGGGCTTCTTGATTGAGGTATTGCACCACATTTGTCAGGGATTTTTCCAGACTGCCCAAATAATCTTGAATCTCTTCTTTATTATTGAGTTTGGCGATACTAGATTTGATGTTGCTGCTATGGCGAACTTGGGTGGCGAGTTCCTCTAGTTGACCTTGGAACTTCTGATCGAAGCGCTTCATCGCTCCGATAACTTGCCGCCGTTGTCGCTGCTGAAAATTCAGACGATTAAAAATATTCAGACCGAGTGTGAGGGTCAAAAAAATGATTGGCGCTTGCCAAAGGCCATCGAAAAATGACCAAATTACGGTGATTAACGTTGCGAGCAGCAATCCTAACTCTACTAACTCCAACCATTGCCGTTTTTTGACCATTAAACTGTCCTATTCTCGCGATTTATCTCGGTTTACTAAGGATTATTCCCGTTGCAGACCTATGATAACCCCAACATTAGACGCGCGATATTAAAGTAAATCAAGACACCAAGAACATCGACAGCGGTGGTAATAAACGGCGCAGACATTAAGGCCGGATCCAAACCCATATAACGGAATAAAAACGGCAGTGATGATCCCGCCACTGAAGCCAACACGGCGATCGCCACGAGACTGATGCCCACAGAAATTGCGACGCCCAAATTACCCTGTAGGAAATAAGCCCAGACAATCACAACCACACCAAGAATTGTGCCTAACAAAGCACCGGCGATCGCCTCCCGAAAGACCACTTTCCCAGCCCCGAGATCATTGAGATCATCAGTATTTAGACCACGAATAACCACCGTTGACGACTGAGCACCGACATTTCCGCCCGTTCCGGTGAGCAATGGGATAAAAGCGGCAAGGGTTACCACCTGCTGCAATAAAGACTCTTGGGAGCGAATAATCCAGCCCGTAAAGGTATTCGTAATCAGCAAGACAAAAAGCCACACAACCCGCTGCCGTGCCACTGTGAGTAAATTTGTCTGGAAATAATTGTCCCCATCCGTCTGCAAACCGCCCAAAGCATAAATATCCTCTGTGGTTTCTTCCTCAATAATGTCGATCACATCATCAACGGTGACCACACCAACCAAACGGTCTTCTCGGTCAACGACAGGCAGCGCCAAGAGGTCATAACGCTGAATCGTCCGCGCAACTTCCTCTTGATCCGTATCCGTGTGAATAGACACCACATCACGGGTCATGATTTCTTCTAATACCATGTCCGGCTCAGAAACGACTAAGTCCCGCAGAGAGACGATACCCACTAGCTGACGGGAGGCATCCGTCACGTAGAGATAATAAATAATTTCTGACTTACTAGCCTGATAGCGAATACGTTTTAAAGTGTCACGAACTGTTAATGTTTGCTTGAGAGAAATGTACTCAGGGGTCATCATGCGCCCCGCCGTATCATCCTCATAACCCAATAGCAGATTCGTTGCTTGTCGCTCTTCTGGGCTAAGTTGCTCTAACAGTTGGCGTACAACCTTAGCAGGTAACTCATCAAAGAGTCTGACGCGATCATCCGGAGACATTTGATCGACGACATCCCGTACTTCTTGACGCTTAAATTTCTGAACTAAAGCCTGCTGTACGGAGGAATCTAGGTACTCATAAACCTCAATCGCTTCCGCCTTCGACAACAAGCGAAATGCAATCACCTGCATCGATTCCGGTAAATCCTCAATAGCTTCTGCAATGTCCACGGGCTGCACAGGAACCAACAGCGACTTTGCGCCCTGTAAATTATTCGATTCCAGTAACAAAAGCAGTTGACTTCTGACTAACTGGCGTAACTCGTTGTGTTTGGTGGATGTTGTCATCTGGTTACGTCGCTCAGCCGTTGGGATAGCTAGAGGTGCAATGTTTACGAACAACCGGCGATCGCCAGTCGTTCCCTAAGCAAAAGTACTTAACTTTTTATATCAGTCCAAGATCTCTTTCTTTATAAAACTTAACTCATTCTACAGAAGAACTCCCTTAGCGGCTTGTGTTTATAAATTTGACTGTGCTAGCCTAGGCATATTGGGAATTAAAAGAATTCGAAAGTACTCGGTTACGGTTATCTCGTTTGGTATTGTGTCAAGCTAAGACAGTATTGACAGAAACATCTCGCCCCGATACGTTTACGAACTCTCCTGCCCGATGGACAACATTCATCATCCTTAAGAGGAGACTCAAAAATTTATGTCAATATACGTTGGAAACCTTGACTACGCCATTGGGGAAGACGATCTCAAGGAAGTCTTCGCTGAATATGGCGATGTAAAACGGGTTTATCTTCCTACCGAGCGCGAAAGTGGTAAGAAGCGTGGCTTTGGTTTTGTAGAAATGCAAAATGAAGCTGACGAAGACAAAGCTATTGAAGCTCTCGACGGCGCGAACTGGATGGGTCGCGAAATGAAGGTTAACAAGGCTCGCCCTCGCGAAAACAAGTAATCGTTTTTCGAGGGGTGAATAGCAAAGTTCAACCTTGATTATCATCGACGAGTACCCATGCGGCGTGTAGTGGGGAAAATCAAAAGTAATAAAAAAGAGAGTTGGAACCAGATGGTTTCACTCTCTTTTTGTTTTTCTTAGTTGTTCTTGGTCTTAGGCAATAGAAAAGTTGAATATCTATCACCTGAGACAAAGTTTAAAATCCAGCTTGTTTAAGTCTATGAGCCGCTGCTACCGCGGGTTCGGCGGCGACGGCTACCGCTGCGGGCCGGGCGACTGCTCGAAATGTCGTATTCCATCACTGTGCCAATCGCAAAGAGCACGCCGCTAAAGATGAAGAATACGTCGAGAATACTGCCGCTTTCATAGTCTGGATAGTACGCATATTGATATTTAAAGCCCATATCTGCAATGTAGAGGGCTAGAGTTGCCGCTGCAATCATCCGCCAGGACTGGGAAAAACGTCCACCCCAGAAAGCCAGGAGTAAGGTTGCTGCAATAATCAATAAAACAACGTCGCCAATGATGTAAAACAGGTTTACGGGTGTGGCAAAATTCACCAAGAAATTTTCTGTTGCGATCACCCATCCCGGTAGATCGGGAGGGACAAGTTCTGCCACTTCGGCTGCTTCTTCAATGATATCTGGAGCACCAAAAGTGATTAATACGGCAAGGGCAATACCGAGGATTGCAATACAGCCAACCACAACCCATTGCCACAACACCAAGTTAAGGCGACGAGGCAGAACAGCGAGGAACATCCCCCAACCAACAGCAACATAAAAAGCAAGGTAGAAGAAATCTGCAGGAGATACCTCGGGATCAAGCTGAAAGTAGAGTTCCCACCATCCGAAGATGATGTTTCCAAGGAAGAAGCACAACATCCCAGAACCAATGCCAAGCCATACATTACGGCCACTCGCGATTTGGGGGCTATTCCAATTGCGGTAACACAAGAATGCTGCACCTAGAAATGGCAAAGATTCGAAGAAATAGGTGCCTAGGGAATACCACAGAGGATAGTCTGCGTCTGTGGGTTTTGTGCTGAAGAGCAGGAAGAAGATGAGTGCAAAGACACACCAGCCAATACCGACATAGGTAATCGTTTGGCTTTTAAGTAAGGTTTGGGGGTTAAATGTTTTATCTGTAGTACTACTCATGAATAGCCCTCAGGTTGTGAAGGGTTGATGGGAAAGGGTGGGTTTCCCAGCGATGGAAAATCCAAGGGTAATTATGTGTTTGGTGCAGCAACTACAGTCACGGGAATAGGACTGGTTTCGAGTACAGCTTGCGATACTGAC
>CAZXBK010000046.1:0-1876 GCA_964638765.1 uncultured Synechococcus sp.
TAACGACATAGCATGACCTTATAAATTATAAAATTTCATCTATATTTATAACGACATAGCATGACCTTATAAATTATAAAATTTCATCTATATTTTTAACGCTCTTTTTCCAACAGCATTTTGTGTTGAATAATTGGATAGATTGCTCTGAATAACTCTTGTATTTTTTTGTCTAATAGAAAAGTATTGGCATCTATTTCTGTGAATGATTGACCCGGTTGTTTTAGGCTACTTTGGTCTAGATTCAAATTCGGTAAACAATGGAGCCACGGTGGTGGATGAGTGGCATAGCCATTGATTGTTTCTTGTTCTTGTTCTAGGCGCGATCGCAGCAAACTATAGAGAATTGGTACTAACAACTCTAAATCTTCATCCTGAACATTGGTTTGTTGTCCACTCTCCGGTATAGGAGGCGTTTGGGGTGCTGGAGCCGCTGATTCGATTGAAGTATCGCTTTCGGGAAGAGATATGTTACTGCTGAGCTGTGGTAATTCCTGTGGAATCTCTGTTGTTACCTCTGGCTCTGTTTGCAAATCAGAAAGCTCTCCTAAATCAAATTGGTGCTGCCAAGCTTCTACTGGTTGTGTTGTCGCTTGCTCTGCCCCAAAATCAAACTGCGTCTGCCAAGGCTCACTGACAGGTAAATCTACTTTGGGTTGTACGATTTCGCTTGATGTTTCTGACGGAAATTGCGGGGCGGTGGATGTATATGAGGTTTCTGATTCAGTAAGAGATAGTTGCTTCGCTTGAATGGTTTCTGAAGATAAACTTTCAATTTGTGTCAGTGATTCATTAATAGGTTCTACAGAATGTCGACGAATCACAGTCTCCGGTGAGATTGCTGTTGGGCGGTCTGAGTCTGCTGTTTCTAGATTGGTTGTTGGTTGCTCAATGTCCGTTGTTATAGAGGATTCACCAATTTGACTTTCATCATGACTTATCGACTCGGTCAATCGTTGCACTGTCACGGGCTCAATCGCTTCCGGCACAGGGAAACCGCTTTGTTGTTGCGCGGTTGTAGTTCCGTCTTTTAGTGAATTTTGCTCTGTCTCTACTGAAACGGGTTCGGGTTGAGCTGCTGGTACTTCGAGAATTGATTCTGTTGTAGGCGATCGCCGAATAGATGAGTCTTCTGGCAGTGAGGTTGATTCCTCTGCCGTGGGAGTAGGGAGGCTTTGAACTTCTGTTGTCTCTTCATCACGTTTTTGAATAGGAAGCTGCGGTGTCTGATCTCCTACCGGTTGAGGTTGTTGAGTAGTCGGAGATTGAGCTGTTGTCTCTGTTTGAGGCGCATCCTTAGAAGGCGCTCGTCGATTTTGTTGTTTGGGTGGTAACCATTGTTCTACTAAGCGACGAAATATTGATTTGCTTGGCGCAGGCGGACTTGTCTCAATTTCTTGGGTTGGTGTTGGTACATTATCAATTGTTCCATCGCGAGGAGTATCGATATCTGATTCTTCACGCCGTTGAATTGTTGACTCTTGTGGGTCATCAGTGACAAGCTGAATGATCGGTTGCTCGTTACTGGGTGCTGGAGTAAATACATCTTCAGAAGGCGATCGCACTTTGCTAAATTCGTTAGCTTTATCAAACCACTGCTGTCCTAAAGGACGACGATGAATATCAGCTAGCGGTTTTTCTGGTAACGAAGGACTTACTATCCTCTCTTCTTCAGCTGCCGGCTCAACAGTATCTGTAACTTCTGCTTCTGTCTGTCTTTGGATGCTTAATTCTGACGACTCGTCCACTTCCCGCTGAACAGTCGGATATTCTGTCGCTGTCTCCGCAGCAACTGGCACTTCAGCCAACGGTATTTTTGCTGCTTTATCAAACCACTGCTGTCCTAAAGGACGACGATGAATATCAGCTAGCGGTT
>CAZXBK010000046.1:1976-24964 GCA_964638765.1 uncultured Synechococcus sp.
GTCTTTGGATGCTTAATTCTGACGACTCGTCCACTTCCCGCTGAACAGTCGGATACTCTGTCGCTGTCTCCGCAGCAACTGGCACTTCAGCCAACGGTATTTCTGCTGCTTTGTTTAACCACTGCTGTCCTAAAGGACGACGTTGAACTGATGGCACTAAATTAGTCAAAGTCGATGGAGTTGATGTGCCTGGAACGACCTTTGGCAATCGAGCCTGAAGTGCGGGTATGCTTTGGGCTTGATATGTTTGAGGTGACCAACTACCTAAGGGTTTTTCCCAGCGTTCAACATGACCTACCTTAGGACGCTTAACTAAACCTATAGGATTGAGCGATTCCCACGCAGCAGTCAATGTTTACTCCTTTGTACCAAATAAAAAAATACCGACAAGATGTACTGATTTATGATGACCCTGGGAAATAACCTGTTTTAGGCTCTCGACCATCTTTATACTCAACGTTGCTACCACCACTACCACCACTCTCAATCTTTAGCCCCTCATAAATAAGAGTGAGTTCTTCTAAGGCGATCGCCTCTGAACTAGCCTGAAGCGAATCTACTTTCCAGCCGACAGGTAATGCGCCAATTAATGTCCAAGATTGCATCCTATCCCCAGCTTGATTAAATAAAGCAATACTGACGCTACGACGCTTTTTGACAGCATCACTCAGCATGGTTTTCAGCCAATCCCAAAAGATCGTGCTGTTTGTGATTCCTCGTTTGAGAGTTACCGGACTAAATTCTGGCTCTTCCAACAGAATCCGTCTTTGATCATTAACACCTCCTTCCACTAAAGTGTTGTATTTAATATTGACTCCAAGTCCAGAACACTCACTAAAAGATGCGGTGGATTCCCCCCCTGGTTCTAAATAAACGTAAAAGCGATTAGCTGAGACATAGTTCATTTGCATCGCTGTTGTTTCTTGTTGCTTCTCAGCCATCACCCTACCCTCCGACTATAACCACTGCGATCCTTCTGGTTTCGCATATCTTCGCGCATCATATCCACAAGGCGATCACAAAGCTTGCGGAGCAAAATTGGATCCCCGATAGCAGACTCCGCAAGTTTTGATAACTGTTCAATGTCACTCATTAATTTCACCCAGTATAAAAAATTAAAGATTTTGCCGAATCTGCTCAATTGGAACCATTGGAATAAGCTCGAGTTCCTGCAAAAGATATTGACCTTCGAGGGTTTGCAACATTTGAGCAAAAGCCTGCCCAGCATTACACGGACGATCTGCCTCAGTCTTTTCAACATTACATTTTGGGTAAATAACAGCGAGTTCTGTCGCCAGGGGATAAGCTTGCTCCCTATCAAGTCGCTGTTTACCGGACTGTGTTGTAATCGGAAAAGCTGCCGAATTTGCCCAATATCTTCCTTTATCACAGAGATCAGTCTCAGGTGTAATCAAGTCACCATTCGCTTCAATAATAAGCGAGGATAAAGTATTGCCCTGTCTGATTGCGAGAGGATACACCGAACACTGGGCAAACATATTACTAAAGCGGTCAAAGCTAATAGTGATAGTTGGATCAGCAGGGTCTTGCGATTCAAACTCAGCCAATAAATATTCATAAATATTACTGACCTGATTATTACTTCTCAATAATAATGATTCGAATTGTCGATATTCTTGCTCTGATAAAAAAGCCAATTGTTTAAAATCTGCAATAACTGACTGTATTTCGCGAGCTTGGTCATTTGTACCTTGGAGATTACTATCCGCGGTGTCAAATGCTCTTACCAACGGTTCGTACTGCCATGCCGTTGAGATCTGTTCCTGTTTCCCTGTAAATATTTTACGAATGGAGTTTAGGCTGATTTCTCCGTTGAGACGTTGAGGAAAACTTCCAGGGCGATTTGTATCACTAAAAGCAACTAAAAAGGCGATCGCATCAAAACCAACTACCTCAAAATCAAAATCTTCAAATATTAGTTCAGATTGCCCATCAACAAACTGAACCAATGCGAAATCCAAATTACCAATTTTAAGTTCTTGTAGTATTACATCCTTCGTTAAGTCTGCGATCCTTGGCGGCAACTGATTTCGCTGTTCTGCTGGTAGTAGATTTTCGGATAATTGAGGAACAGGAACTCGTGGAAACTGCCGTTCTAAATTTAGATCTTTAACAGTCACTTCCAAAATTTCTTCGATATTATTAGGATCTTGTGATCCTGTTAAGGATTTTTTGAGAGCATTATTCCAGCTACTGCTCGTCTCTATGGCATATTTAACTGGTTGTTGCTCATCAAATAAAAAACGTTCTTGAATACTGGCAATCTCGCATTGATTTATGTCACAAAAATCAGTAGTCTGGGCTGGAACAAGTTGACGATTAGAACTCAAGAGTCGCAAAACAAGAAAAAAGACTCCACCCAAACTTGCGATCAGAAGAATAGCCAGAAACAGCACTTTAAATCGGTTGGACTGATTAGTTGCTCGTGTTGAATTTGCTTCCCTAGAATCATTTTCTTCTGCGAAAGAAGTTTCTATGGTGGGCGGGGTACTTAAGTCTAAATATCGGAGGGCTATGTCAGCTTCTTCGGCTGTTTTAAATGGGGTTTCTGTTCCTTTACCCAATAAGCGTAAAACGTAGGATTTAAAAACAGTAATTTGTGGAGACCAATATTTAGGGTCTTCTACATCGAAGTTTTTTTGAGGATCTTGCGGATTGATTTTATGCCCAATTAGCAAGGAAAAAGCAATCCAGCCTAAATGGTTTAAATCACGCTGCTCATCGGCTAAATCTTGGGAAGATGTCGCAATCTCAGCATCTGGTGTAAACAGATGTTCCCATAGAGCAAAGTTAGAGACATAGATGAAAAATTGTGGCACCCCAGTTAGTGTGTCATTGTTGATAACTCGTAACCAGAGACTATCTAAATTTAAGTTGCCGTGATATAGCCCCTGTTCGGAGCCACCGCCACTCCAATAAACTCGATAGGCAAGATGTAAATACTTTAGGCTCTGTAGGATTTGTTGCAGTATTTGCTTTACTTGTGACGGAGTAATGTTGCCACGATTATTTTCTAAGTAGTCGGATAAAGAACAAGCACTGGGCAATGCTTTTGTCACCAAATAACAATAGTCTTGTTTTCGGCGATCGCGCTGAACAAACACATCTTCAATTTTTAAAATCCGAAAGTCTCGATCGTGACCGAGCTTCAAATTAGCATTTAATAGCTTTTCAAAAGTTGTTTTACGCTCTGCAATCTCCTGCTGATTAAACCTTTGGTGCGACAAAACGTAAACGTAAATCCAGACAGGTTCGTCACTATACTCTTGAACAGATTCGTACAAATACCGCCAATCATTATTGTGCTGTAAGACTCGACGCACACGATAGCGTGTACCCCATGTTCCTTCTAGTTTTTCACCTTCTGCTAAAGGATACATATCCTGAGCTCGATCAGGACGGTCACCCACTAATGAGGTGGTAGAGCTAGCTAAAGTGTATGTTGATCGCTCATTTATTTGTAGAGATTCTTGATTTATCGCACCATTTTTCGACGGGGTATCTGGAAAAAATTGTTCACGTTGTTGGTTGTGAACTTCTCCTTCTTGAGGATGCTCACCTCGATTACTTATATCAGATTTATTTGGGCGATCGCCTTGACCCGGCATTTCGGCATTTTCATACACATTCTGGCCGCGTTTACGTACAATTCGCCAAATAACTTGTACAGGATTACGAGCAAAGTTCTGACCTTCACTCGCTCTGCGCCTGAACTGATTAACGATATCGGGTAGTTTCACAATTTTTCCGGTGGTGTCTGCACTTCATTGATTTGTTGATAGAAGTCGTACAAAAAATTAAGGTCAATAGCATACAAATCCTTTAACAACTCAGGCGTAATCTCAACCATAGCCCCCAGTCTGGTGATAACCCTAGACAAAATTAAAATAGTTGCAAAAGCAGGATTTTCCTTGACTCGCTCATCACTTAACGGCTCAATTTCATCCGCCGCTTTTGCCAATCGCATGATTCCCTTGCGATGTAGATTGCCTTCGCCATCTAAATAGCCTCTAGGCAAAGTAAATTCAAACTCTTTTTGGAACATGTCAAAGTGACTAAATAATGGGATTGTTCAAGTATTTAGTTTTTTGGCTGAGCGCGAATAAGGTCAGTGACTGCAATTTCTGCCTCTTCAATTTCAATTTCAGTACTCTGAGCACTCACATCCGCAATCTTGTAGCGCACAGGCCAAGCATCTTTAAACTCGAACCTAGCCTGGGCACTACCCGCCTGGTCATATATGGTGAGAGAACCTGACTTGAGCTGATCCGCCCATTTCCCTGATGCCACTTCAGATAACCAATTCCAAAAAGTCATCGAGTTGGTCATTCCTCGACGCAAAACAATATTGTCAGTGATCATCCTGCCAGGCATTTTTGTTGTCACCAGTCCACCATGCTTACTATTACCCCACTTTTCAGGGGTGACTTCCACCAACTCAATTGCTTTTTGGGTTTTTTGAAAACCTTGACATTCAAGAAAAATCGCGTCGGTTTCGCCAGAACTACCATCAAGTGATAGCTCCATATAGAATTTGCTGGCAGAAAGCAACTCAGGAAAATTAGACATGGCTTATTGCACTCGTTTGAGTCCTTCGTGAACAAGTTCTAATGTTTCATTTGCCATGTTGGTATCCGAAGCTGTAAATGAGGGGCCTTCATATTTACAGGGATAGGCATTGAGCAGTTCCCATCGAGCTTGCATGCTGCCAGCTTGATCGTAGGCGCTAATGGAAGCAGCCTTACGATTACTCTCCCATTGAGATGAACCACCATCGTTAGTATTGCAGTCCATATACCAGGCATACAGATCTTTATCCGTTGTTGCAACAAGCTTAACAGTCACATTACTAAACTTTTCTGATGTTGGCGTAGCTTGTCTTGTTTTCAAGCCACCTTTACTAGAACCGAGTACACCACCGTCACCGGCAACTGGTGACTCCACAGATAAGCCAGAAACCTCTAAAACTTGTTTTTCAGCAAGACCGTCAGCTTCAAAGTAGAACCGACAAGCCGTTAATAATTCTGCCATAACAATAAACGTCCTCGATACTTCAAAAAAAATGAAAAAATAAATTAAAAATCCAGAAGGCAACTGTTTTTAACTACTGAGCTCAGGCACGTAATACAACTGTTACCTTAGGATATGTTTACGCAAATATTGTGGCTTAAAAGATCAGGAAATTAGGCTTGATCTTGGGATGGATCCCACTGGCTAATTCTAAACACCACAAATTCTGCGGGACGAACTGGCGATACACCTACCTCGACAAAAAGCTGACCAAGTTTAATGGTTTCGGGCGTGTTTAGCTCAGAATCACATTTCACATAGAAAGCTTCTTCCGGTGTACTGCCGAACAATGCGCCGCTGCGCCACATTCTCTCCAAAAAGTTTTTAACCGTACGTGTAACTCTCGCCCAAAGATCTTCATCGTTCGGCTCAAAGACAGCCCACTGAGTTCCTTCTTCAATCGACTTTTCAATGTAGCTCATTAAACGACGAACACTAACATAACGCCAATCGGTGTCATCTTTTTGAGCCAAAGTTCGCGCTCCCCAGACTAATGTGCCTCGGTTACGGAACTTACGGATGCAGTTGATACCTACAGGATTAAGTAATTCTTGTTCTCGGAAGTTAACGTCGTAAGCTAAGCCAATTGAGCCTCGTGGAACTTCATTTGCAGGCGCTTTGTGAATACCACGACTTTCATCAGTGCGACACCACAAACCCATCATATGTCCAGAAGGTGGAATTGCTATGGGATTACCAGCGTCACGAGGATTTGGAACTTGAATCCAGGGATAATACAGTGCTGCAAATTGCGATCGCCGCCCAAAACTATCCATCAGCCATTCTTCAACATCTTGAGGTTTTTGTTGCTCTGGCATGACCGGCATCTCACCTTTGCGGGGTTTTACTGGTGGTGGATCGATTACAACCATTCGATAAGCAGGTCCCGGAGATGCATTCTCACAATTTGTCACCATGACTTCCATAATTCCATGCAGCTGCTGCAAAGAAATAATTTCTTGCTGGTAAGCCAGCATTAAATCAGGGCAGGCAACCATGGAAACATCATCAACCTGAAATAATCCAGTCACACCCGTTTTGCGAGCTTCTGAACCATAGGTTTTTTGATACCAAGGAGTTGCTTTGTAACGCTTAGCCGGTGGACGAACCTCATAGACTCCGTTGGCTGGTCGTAAAGCTAACGGTAGAGATTTTGTTGGATCAACAACATTGCTGTATTCATCTTCTCCAAGACTGACATCTAGATAATCAGAAGTCTGTAGAGCTTCTAATACATAAGTGCCGGCAGTGGATTCTGTTTCTGTTTCTCCATCAGAAGGTTGCATCGTTAAATGCTCGAAAGGACCTTCTAAATTTTCTTTGCCCCGCCGAACAGTAACTTTGAAATATTCCCCTGTATTAAATGGTTCATCTTCGGGATTTTCGGGGTCTTCACGGGGAACATCTGGCTCAATCAAAACACGGATACGACCTTCATCCTCTTTTTCTTCTTTAAGCCGAAAAGTTAATGATGGTTTTTTGCCTGCTGTTTTTACCGGAGTTAAAGCTGGAACCTTGTTTTCGCTAGAGACTGCATCGTCATCACGCATTGGTAAATTTGTGCCAATACTGACGACCCAGCAGCGCCCGCCACCATTTTCAAACCAACCTTTTACAGCGAAGGGCAAGTATGCCCAACAGGGCTTATTTCCTTTCCCTTCAAATTCGGCAAAACCATCAGAACCTTGTCTTGCAAAGTTTTCCAGATATTGCCCCCAAGAGGTAATCAATGTCGGCTCGAATAACTCGGCATCGCCACGAACATCTTCTGTGAACCCGACAAAGCCGGCAACGCTCATGCTAATACCTTGTATTGCACGGCTACCTTTATTAACCTCTTCGACATAGACGCCCGGCGCAAAATAGTCTAAGCGAGCCATAGCGGCTTCTCCCTTTAATAAAAAATATACGGCAGGATTACTAAGTGACAGTTACTGCAATGCTTATAAATTGCAATTGTATTGGGCAACTAATTGCAATTTACTACAGATTTATACTTTGCTATTTCAAGCTTCATATTTGTAATATATGAAACCAATTAGCTAAGCAAAGAAAACATGTTCTTAGCAACAAAAAAAATTAACAGCCAGAATTTTAATGCCTAAGTGTAGCTTGTGGATGAGGGCTTTTCAAATGATTTGCGTCACTTACTTAAAAAAAAAATAATTCTTAATAAAGACCATAATGAAGTACGTATAACATTCATGGTTTTTCCTGTTTTGATAGCTTAAGCTTTACAAGTGTCACTGAATTATCATAGTGCTGTCTATACTGGGCAAATATGATCGCATGCTAAAAAAAGATGAACGTAAGCCCCATACCACAGGCTTTGTAAGGTTAAAGTCAAAGCGGTATTTTAAGGTGGAAATTAAAATTTACGAGTAGAAAGGAAGAAATTCATTTACTTCATTTGTCACACTTCACTAAATTTTCGGAAATTTTATAGTGGAATGATTGCTTAGATAAAAACTCACTTTACTCTACGAGTAGAGGGGCTTTATTAGATGCTGACTTTAATGCTTAAAAGTGAATTTTGTGAGTTATGAATTTTATGAGTTATGAGTAATTATTTGGCGATCGCCACAGTGACAACAGCTTTACAACAGCTTTTACAAGAAGAAGTTGGGCGTGATGTTCCAGGTGTTCAAGTAACGACTGCAAGACCAGATACTACTGGCAATAATGTATCCGGGGCTTCTATTAACGTTTACTTATATCAAGCAACTCCTAACGCGGCTTGGCGCAATGCTGATTTGCGCACTAGACGACCAAAGGGAGATCTAGTCAAGCATACTCAAGCAGCCTTGGATCTACATTACTTGTTCACTTTTTACGGTAATGAACAATCTTTAGAACCCCAGAGATTAATGGGAAGTACGATTCGTACTCTGGTTGATCATCCATTGCTCACGCCAGACATGATTGATGAGAGTATCTCCCATTCAAGTGTGCCAATCCTTAGTCAATCAACTTTAGGAGAACAGGTACAACAGGTTAAATTTATCCCTAGTAGTATCACGACAGAGGACTTATCTCGTATCTGGTCTGTATTTTTTCAAGTGCCTTATGCCCTCTCTTTTGCTTATCAAGCGACGGCGATTTTGATTCAAGGTGGTAGATCAGGTCAAGCAACATTGCCCGTACGCAGTCGTGCCAGTCATGTCTCTCTAGGAAGACCGATGCTAGAAAAGGTTGAGCATCGACCAGCAGGAAATCAGCAATCAATGCAAAACACAATTACTCGTGGCAGTCACTTGATTTTGCACGGGCGACAATTACAGAGCATTGAGGCAACGGTTCAGGTGCAAATTGGCGAAACAGCGATCGCCCCCCAATCTATTACTGAGCAGGAGGTGCATGTACGTTTGGCGGATCTGGACTCAGAAGAACAGTTGCGTTTAAGGGCTGGTATTCAAGGTATTCAGATCGTTCACAGGCGTATCTCAGAGCAGAACTCTCCATCCAATCGTGCTGTCAAATCAAATGTGTTGCCTTTTGCTCTGTGCCCACAAATTCTTAATGGAGAGGAGCTGAGTGTAGAGAATTTACAAGAAGATGAGGAGGAAGAAAGATACGGGGGTGAAGTCCGAGTGCAGGTGGATCTATTGGTCGAACCTGCACAACGTGCTTTTTTGCTACTGAACAATATTTCACCGGGTAGTTCCGATACTTATATTTTTCGGGCGAGTCGTCGTCAGACGATTTCAGCTTATTTGTCGTTTGAAATTCGAGACGTGAATCGAGGTAACTATCTATTAAGAGTGCAAATTGATAATGCAGAAAGCCCCCTTGGGGTAGATGGCCGAGGTCAGTATGCAAGTCCACTTTTAGTGATTGGATAATCAGGTGCCATGACTTCAACAACTCAACAAAATTGGCAAATCTCAAATCAGCGTTATTTGATGGCCGAGATTGAGCGGGTTTATCGACGTTTGCGATCACACTTAGCCCTGCAGCAGGGTGAGCCTTCTGATGAATTTTCTAATGATGATAATGCTGAGTTATTAAAGAATTCACCTCGCTTACCAGCGTTAGTGAATTTATGTCAAACCTGCAATTTGTCGGCATTTGAGCGGGACATTATTTTACTCTGTGCCGGAGTGGAGCTAGATTCGAGTTGGTTGGAGCTGTGTGGGGCGATCGCCACGAATTCAAAGCAAGGTTATCCGACTTTTGAGTTGGCTCGATTAGTTTTAGAAGATGCTCACTGGAGCGCTTTTTTACCGTCGGGAGCACTGCGCCATTGGCAAATGGTAGAGATTGGGGCAGGTAGCACACTGCTGAGTTCGCCATTACGATTGGATGAGCGGATTCTCCACACACTACTTGGTTTTTCGGGTTTAGATGAAAGGCTGGCAAGTTTATTTCAACAGGCAAAACGTCCTAATTTTTTAGTGCCATCTCACCATGACTTAGCGAAGCAAATGGCGGCCACTTGGCAACTCTATTCCCAATCGGAAACTTTACCGATTTTGCAACTCTGTGGCATTGACCGCACAACAAAACAGGCGATCGCCGCCCAGGCTTGTCACTTACTAAAATTGCCTGCTTATATTCTGTCGAGTAAAGCTTTGCCGACGGGGGTTAATGATCTCAAAGAGTTCGTGCGGCTGTGGGAACGGGAGGTGGTCTTAAATCAGGTGGTGATGATTTTGGATTGGGATGATATCTCTGTCCAAGATGCTGCCCGCGAAAATGGCATTGCATTGTTAATGGAAACCCTCAAAAGTCCACTAATTATTATTAGCCGCGATCGCCGTCCCCCCGTAAATCGTCCTGTTATTACCTACGACATTCAGAATCCCACCCGCCAAGAACAATCTCAACTGTGGCATTCGACCTTAACTGAAAGTAATCCAGCCTTTGAGTTAAATGGCTTTGCGGAACCTCTTGTCACCCAATTTAATCTCACGGTTAATCAGATTAAAGCCGCTGGAATGCAGGCTAGTCGAGCTTCTGACAACTCTCAACTATCTGGCGAAGAGTCTCATTTGTCTTCTCTATGGAATGCTTGTCGTGCCCAAGCTCGTCCCCAATTGGATGATCTTGCCCAACGGCTGCAACCGAGGGAAACTTGGGAAGATTTGATTCTCCCTGAGGTTGAACATAATGTACTCAAACAAATTGTTGCCCATGTGCGCCAACGCAATTTGGTGTACGAACAATGGGGATTTTCTAGTAAAAGTGCCCGAGGGCTAGGTATCAGTGCTTTGTTTGCTGGTGTTAGTGGCACGGGTAAAACGATGGCGGCGGGGATTGTTGCGCGGGAATTACAGCTGGATTTATATCGCATTGATCTCAGTGCCGTAGTCAGTAAGTACATTGGTGAAACTGAGAAAAATCTGCGGCGGGTTTTTGATGCGGCGGAAACGGGTGGTGTGGTGCTACTCTTCGATGAAGCGGATGCGTTATTCAGCAAACGTAATGACGTAAAGGATAGTCATGATCGCTACGCCAATATGGAAGTGAGCTATCTACTCCAACGGATGGAGGCTTATCGTGGTCTGGCTATTCTCACCACAAATCTCAAGGACTCGATTGACCCGGCATTTCTGCGTCGCATTCGTTTTATCACAAGGTTTGAGTTTCCCAGTGCAGCGGAGCGTATGCAAATTTGGCAGCGTATTTTCCCTGCTCAACTGCCCACTGAAGATCTGAATTACCGGAAATTATCGAAGCTTAATATTGCCGGAGGAAATATTCGCAATATTGCTCTAACGGCTGCTTTTCTTGCCGCAGAAGAAGGCTCCGCTGTAAAAATGAAGCACTTACTAGAGTCAGCGCAAAGTGAGTTTGCCAAACTTGAGCGTCCCATTCCACCAGCGGAAGTGCGGGGCTGGGTGGAATAAAACCTCTACTAAACTTATTAAGAGCGAGCTTTTACTCTAATCGTGGCTGATGTCTATAATTTATGCTCAATTTTGCCTTTTTCCTTTGACAAATTGTGAGGTGAAATTGTCTCCCTTTCAAAGGGAGATGCCGAAGGCAGAGGGATTTTCCACAGGCTTTAGCTTCTATTGTCAAAGTTCAGAAATGTGCAGCAATCCTCTTAGGTTACGAAATACAGACGTTTTTCTCTGAAATGTTCAATTTCACAATATGTTTGGTTAAACTTAATAGCAATTGGGATCGTTCAAAAAGATTTTTTATATTGAAAAGCTTCGATATTGTAATTTTCTAATCTAGGTTTCGTGCCAATCTACCAACGATGAAAACGCGTATTTCTGCTCCGAAACAAAAAGCGGCTCATATTCCAGCTCCGGCGGTAGAGACTGGTATGTTTCAGCGGCGTGCTTTCCCAAATCCCAAGGATGAAGAGGATCAGGAAGAAGGAACGCCAGAAGTACAAACGCGTTTAGCTGCACCTGCTCTTCAGTTGATGGATATTCCGCTCTACCCTGATCTTCAGCGGGAAGAAATGGCGGAGGAATACGAGGAGGAAGATAATACGCTGCAAAAACCTGTGCAGGCAAAGTTAACGATTGGGCAGCCAGGGGATAAGTATGAGCAGGAAGCTGATGCGATGGCAGCGAAGGTGATGAGGATGCCTGATCCGGTTGTGCAGCGGCGATCGGACGAAGAGGAAGAGGAGGGCATGATGCAGCTCCGGGCTAAGCCACAAATTCAGGCTAAAGGGAGTGAGGCTCCAGCTGTTCCTGAAGGATTTGCGAGTCGTTTGGCTCAAAATCGGAGTGGTGGTAAGCCGCTTTCTGATGAAACTCGTTCATTTATGGAACCGCGTTTTGGGTCAGATTTTAGTGGTGTGCGAATCCATGAAACGCCAGATTTAGCAAATTCGATTCAGGCGCAGGCATTTACCCATGGACAAGATATTTACTTTAATTCTGGGAAATATAATCCCGGTTCGAGTAGTGGTAAAGAGTTATTAGCCCATGAATTAACGCATGTAGAACAGCAAGTACAATTATTGCCTAAATCTTCCATACAACGTGATCATAGCCAGGCATCAAGTGAAAAAGATACTCTCACCTATTGGGAATGGTATCGGCAACATAAAGATGCTTATAGTTTTGTCCAACAAGAGCTTAAAGATGAAAATTATAAATTTACCTTTATTCGGAAAGTAAAAAATAGATCTACAGGAAAATGGCAGGAAGTTGATCCTAAAAATGATCAACTAACTAAAAATGACACGTTAGTTAGTGAGGTATCTTGGCATATTATTTCTCCATATGATGAGTGGTTTTGGGCGACTCCTCATACTTTTTTTGAAAAATGTAAGGAATTACAGTCAGAATTTAAAGAGCCAATAAATAGTAACAAACAGCTCAAAAAAGTTTTTGTTATTGGTTCTCCTTCTTCAGACCAAAATCATCCATACCAATTTATTGATGCAGCTCGATATCAAGGGGTGGATAAAAATACTATTTGGTTAGTAGAAAAAACAGGTTATGAATTAGCTGGTGTAGGTGTTAAACAAATAGAGCAATATATACTTCCTGAACAACTACAGTGGGTCACTAAAAAAAGTGACTTAAGTAGTATACTTAATCGTTTTCCAGACAACAGTATTGAAAGTCTTCAAGTCTTTAGCCATGGATCCCCAGGTCAGGTTAACCTTCGATATAAATGGAGCAAGCAAGGCTATCCTGACTATGGCCTGTCCATATCTGGCATTCAGTACATTAATCAAAACATTTTTTCTAAGAATCCTAAAATCTCGTTTGACTCGTGTAACAGTGGTACTGAAGATGAAGGAAAAAGTATTTCTCAACAGTTTGCTGATCATACTGGACAAGAGGTAAAAGGTTGGTCTGGCCGCACATCATATGTTGATATTAATGATGGAATTAAGGATGGTTCAGCAGAAATCCTACCCTCAGAGATTAAGCGGGATAAGCGAAATATTGATTTGGAAGAATTGATAAGTCGACTTTTGGGCCGAAAACCGGAGAAGAAAACATACAAACCAAAGACTAAAGTGATCAATTTGCCAGAAATCAAAATAACTGGAGACCCGAAGTTTTATACTCGTGCTGAACGTCTCAATAAACATTATTCAACAAAACCTCCAAAACCAGGTTGGCCATATGATGAGAATCTGAGAAGCCTTTGGTCTCAAAATAAATACGATGATTTTACAGATGCCGTCCGACAACATCAAGAAAATATGGGATTTGATGAAGAACAATCTGACGGTATTCTTGGGCCTAAAACATCATCCTCATTCAATTCTTCTACTCAACAGGTAGATAATTTGTCACATAAGGTGAATCCAGAACAAAATTTAGTAGTTGATGACCAATTTATTCCAGAACTTGCTAGTACTCTAGGACAAGAGTATGGATCAAAATTTAAATCTAATCTTCCACCTGGTTTACCCGATACTGCTCGACAAACAAGTGAGAAAGAGGCAGCTCTCCCCTATGTTGAGCAACTTGCTCGACAACAAGGTCTAGATGAAACTTTTGTTCAAACAGTAAAGCATCTTGCCAAAACTGAGAGTAAAGGTCAGTTTGCGCGTCCAGCTAATATCTTTGATGCAAGACCTCCATCTGAAAGACCAGAGGATAAAGGGCTTATTACTGCATGGGGAGTATTTCAGTTCAATCGTGATGCTTGGAGAAGTTTAACAGGTGACAAAGAAGCTTTTCCCTGGGAAGCAACTCCATATGAAGAAATTTCAAAACCAATTCAAAAATATGCTGAGCTATATTCTGCAGTCCTTGATAAGGGTGGAAATATGGTTGACGCTGCTAGAGGTATCAGACTATGGCATATGAGGCCAAACCAATATCGTCAATATTCTAAAAATGGGGGAAAACAAGGTTTTTCAGAGGCTTGGAAGAAAATTGATAAAAATAGGAGAGCTAAAATTGATAACCATCTTAATAATGCAGGAGTATTGTAGGATTTTTGTTGTTTTGTTGAGCGAATCAAGTAGGTCAATTGTGCTAAATTATCATGCCATTAATTTTGAGATATTTAATATTTAAAATTAAAATTTTAGGACATTTTATAAATAATACTTGGCCTAAAAATAAACTAAATCAAACAAGAATTGTCTGTCTTCTATGTTTCATTTGTGTGGGGATTTGGATTGATTTGGATGAAGTAACAGTAGCTAGAGGAAAAGATCTTCAGCAGTTACAAGAAACAAGAGAATGTATTGATTGTGATCTTCGAGAAGAACGACTCCGTGGTGCTTATCTACAAAATGCAATTTTGACAAACGCAGATTTTGAAGGAGCTGACCTTAGAGAAGCAGATCTTCGTAATGCCGATCTCCGCAATGCCAACTTCAAAGATGCCGACCTCCGCAAAACAAACTTACTCGGAGCCAATCTTGACGGGGCAAACCTAGAAGGCGCTAGACTACGCGGCACAATCATTAACCTCGAAGACTCCAACCTACCCAGGCAATGGGCTACAGCATGGCAGCTCGTTAATAATCCGATGAACCGCAATCAAAATAATCAGCTTCTAGAAGACCTGATTGCGAATAACGTCTCCCTAGAGGGCGCAAACCTGAGCCACTCAGATCTCCGAGGCTTAGACTTCTCAAACCATGAACTAGCCAATGTCGATTTTGGCAGTTCGATTTTAGACGGCGCAACCCTGAACGAGACTAATCTCGAGAACGTTAATCTCTTTGCCGCTTCCCTCGAAAAAACAGAACTAAAAGAAGCCAACCTACTTAATGTCAACCTCGCCCAAGCAAACTTGGTCAATACATCTTTTGAAGGTAGCAACCTAAATGAAGCCAGCTTTGAAGCCGCAAGACTCATTAGTACCGACCTCAGTAAAGTCACACTAGAAGAAGCAAGTTTACGTGACACATTCTTAGCAGGTGTCAACTTAGACGGGACTACCTTAAATGACAGTGATATTCGGGGAGCAGAATTTAACGATTTACAGGTGACAGGATTTGCACCCAGTGCAGACGATATCAGCCTACCGAACCTATTAGGCTCTAATTTTCAAGAAGCCGATCTAAGTAATAGTGATTTGAGTGGACAAATCCTAACCGACTCTGACTTTAGCGAAGCCGACCTCAGTGGTATCGACTTATCAGGTAGCACATTAGTCAACGCCAATTTTGACAAAACAAACCTAGCAGGAGCAGACCTAAGAGAGGTGATTGGTCTAGCAGAAATTGATCTCACAAAAGCAGAACTAGAACGTAGCAACCTCTCTGACCTAGACCTTAGTAATGCTAATTTGAGTCAAGCAAATCTGAACGGAGCTAACTTCACTGGCACAAATTTAACCAGCGCCAACCTAGACGGTGCAGACCTAGTTGGCGCGAATTTAAGTGGCGTAGATTTTGCCCAAGCGACTCTAAAAAACACCGATTTAACAAGAGCCAATTTAACAGAGTCAATCAATTTAGAAGGCCTTAATCTAGAAGGCGTATCTTTGCGTAATGCCAATCTTGCAGGACTAATACTGAATAATGTGAATCTCAGTGGTGCAGATTTAAGCGGTTCAAATTTACAAAATACCGTACTGAATAATGTGAATTTAATGAATGCAAATTTACGTGAGGCAAATTTGACACAAGCAGATTTAACAGGCTCAAATTTAACGAGAGCAGACTTTGGAGAAGCAATTTTAAAAGATGCAACATTACTTGGAACAACAGTGTCACAAACCAATTTTTGTGGCGCGATTATGATCTATGGAAATCGACGTCAATGCAAAAGGTAACAACTTATTGTAAAAACTTCATTATTTGAATATTGTTATTTAAAAGAACAATATTTTAGGGGCAGATTTGAGTGATTCACAACACTTTCCCTTTCCCAGAACCGCATCCACTCACCCGACTAAATACCCGTGACGATCTGAAAATTAATGCAGAGCGTTGGAACCTTGCCCATGACTATCATCGGCAACGTCAAAATATTGTTCACCAATCCCTTTGGGAACCGGGAATTGTTTATGGTCTAGGAGTGAAAGTCATTGCTCCACCTGAGACAGCATCTTCAAAATTTAGGGATAGTCGTTGGATTGAAATTCAGCCAGGCATTGCAATTGATATTGAAGGCAACCCGATTGTTGTTAACCCCGAAGATGACTGCACCTTAAGGATTGCGATACCTGTACCTAGTAAGGGGAGCATCACTGTCAAGGTTGTCATTCGATACGTTGATCCAAGGAAATTAGAAATTTCTCATACACATGATCGTGTTGTTGAAAAATTTCGTCTTGACCAAATCAAGCGAGAATTAGAGCCATCAGAAGTAGAGTTATGTCGTTTAGAAATTGCAAGAGAATCGACTAAGTCTCAGGATCTCCAATTAAAAAATCCTCTAAATCCATTAAACCCAGGACATAATGAATTAGATTTACGCTATCGCCAGTTTGCTCAAATTCGCTCTTTGTCAACGGCTAGTCTAAGCATCATAAAAGAATCTAATAATATCACCCAACAAGGATTAGTTAATCTAGCAAACAGTTTTTCGGCACTTTACCCAAAACTACAATGCAGAACACAATTAATTAGTATCAATAATGATATTGTTAAAAATACTGATCTAGCTCATATCATCTATTTGTCTAGTCAAGATTTACTTGGGCTAGCTGAAAATAATAAAAAAACATTAGAAACTCTCCACCAACATCTTCAAGTCTATAAAAATAAGATAATTATTGAAATACATGGAAAAGATGGTCAAAATAAAGATTTCCGAGAGATTCTTAGTACATTAACTGATGGAGCTGTCGCCGAACCAGTAGAAGCCAAAGACCGTAATACTTTGATGCGGAAGCCATTTTTGTTTAGCCGTCCACCTAGTATCTTAGGGAGTGAGATAAAAATAGGAAGAGCAGGAAATGTGCTGCTAGTCGCAGGCTATTTATCGAAAGCTTGGTACGGAGAAAATATACAGAGACACGAGATTCGAGAATCACAAGAGTTTGGTATAAATTTAATTCATTTTTGTTGGCAGCAAGTTTATATGTCCACTTTATTAGAATAGACAATCATTTAAAACTCAGCTCAACGATATTCAGTGATTTTATTTGATGACTTTTATATTACTTTTTAACAAGGTTATTTGATGGTGAGTTCTTCAGTCAAACTAATACTTTCTAAGCGAGAAATTACTTTTAAACCAGATGATGCAAAGGATTTTGCAAGATTTCATGATGGTAGTCAGAGTGATTTGACTGTCACTGTTATTAATACAACTGAGAAATTTGCAAGTTTTCAGCTAGAGCTTATTGTTGGTGAGTTGGAGAATAATGCGGAATTCGAATGGTATTCCACTGAACCTCATATTTGTGCAAAAAAACCGCCCGGCGATCGTACGCAATTCAACGTCACAATCCTCAAATCTCCCATCCCAGCCTACGATATTTCTATCCCAGTCAAAATCAAAATTTTATCTCCAGAAATAGAAAATATTTCAACCGAAGAAACACTCATTCTAAAAGTTTCGCCTCCAGAAAAATCTCTTTGGGTCGATTTCCCCATTCGTGAATTTACTGGCTATCCCGGCGATCGAATTAAAGTTCCTGCATTAATTTATAACTGGAGCACAAATGCAAAAGACCTAACTCTTCAAATAGCAGTCAACTCACCCAAGAAAAAAGAAACCTTAAAGAGTGGCGACTGGTTCCCTCAAGGAGAACAACAACTTTTACATCTAGATGCAGGAAATCACCAAGAGGTGTTCTTTTGGTTAGTACCCCCGAAACAAACACAAACAGCAAGTTGCACCTATCAATTAACCCTAGAAGGCAACGACGATCAAGGAAATAGTAAAAGTACTTACGCCGCTATTGAAATTTTCCCATTTGGAAAAATAAAAGTTGCATGTCCTGAGTATCAACAAGAGGCAATATCTACAACTTCTAGATTTAGAAGAAAAGCTCAATGCCAAGGTTTCTTTAGTTTATTTTTCGAAAATAAAAGCAACGTAGAACAACAAATCAATCTTGATGTCAAGACTCTTAATCAAAACACTTACCTCAAATCGATTGAACCCAAAACACTAACCTTAGAGACAGACCATGCGGGCAAAATGCAGCTCTCGCTCGTGAGCCAACGACATTGGCTAATTCCCAAAACAGTCTCAGTCAACGTCGCTCCGAGTATTTCTTGCCCGTCATCAGGTGAAACTATCGAAAGTATTTCTATAAATCCAAGTAGCCAACCCCTAGAACTAAAAATCAAGCCAGTTTTGCCATTTTGGATACAACTTTTAGCTTTGGCAGGTATTTTAAGCATCCCCTGTTTCTGGTGGCTGTACACATTACCTAGGGCACGTCATATCGCGCCAGTGAATTCTGTGAGCATACTCGCTACTGGAGACACAATGTTTAGTGGTGGTCGTGACCAGCGATTAATTCATTGGAAAATTAATCGAAGAACACAACTTTTACTACCGGATAGTCGCCGGCTTGATTTTGAAAGAATAGTTTCTGATAACGAAACTCAACAAACAACAAGCAGATCTATTGGCGTCATCCGTCATCTACCAGAAGATAACAATAATCAAATAGCGATAGGACTTGAAGATGGTAGTGTCGAGTTATGGAATATCAATGAAGCTAGTAAAATTCGGACATTTTCTATAGGAAATGATGGTTCTGATCGCGTTTTTGATATTGCATTTACGAAAGATACAAATTTTTTATTTAGTGGTCACGGTAGTGGCCAAGTCAATAGGTGGCCAGTAAAAGGTAACCCTGAAGGAAAAGCTAAATCTTATCTTTACTTGGCGGGAACGTCTATCTCATCTATTGCTGTTAGTGAAGCAGAAGATTCACCTGATTTACTGATTGCTGGCGGACAATACAATAGGTTGGCAGTTTGGGATTACGAAAACAAAAAAGGATACAACCTTGCATATAAACCACATGCTTCATCTAAAATCAGTAGCCTCGTTACTGGTCCTCAAAGCTATATTACCAGCGTAGCAGCAGTCGATATTGATGAAGATAAAGGCTCTATTTTAGTAACTGCTGATAGCAAAGGTCTATTAACAATATGGAGTCTCGATGAAATTCGTAGATGTGCAAAATTAAACTCACGTGGCGTTCATTTACGAGAAACAAAATCTCGCAAAGCGGATGGTTTGAGCTATTTTTCCTTACGCGCTAATGAAGGCATTCTTAACATTAATAGTTGCCCTGGCCTTATTGTGGACCAGTGGCAAGCTAGCGAATTAAATTTACCCATTCGGGATACAAAAATATCTAGTAGTGGTTGCTACATTGCTACAGCTGGGGATGATGGAAGAGTTATGTTATGGTCTCTTACCAAAGAGAACAGAGTTGTTTCTAAAGAAGGACTTAAAGTAAAAGAATTTAAAGACGCAGAATTAAATAGTGTTGATCTACATCACCAAGCAAACACTAATAACAACAAAAATACGATTTTTATTGCTAGCGACGCGCCAAATAATCACATCAGACTTTACCGTCAAGAATTAGAAAATCATGGTTGCAAATAAAACTCTAAAAAATATATACGTTGATATACAAGGTAGTGGAATACGGGCTAAGCCTGGTGACACATCACTCAATCGTATTATTACAGTCAGTAATAGAGGAAATCAGCTAGCTAGTATTGAGTTGTGGCTTGAACCAACAGATGAACGGTCTACAGCGTTAAGACAGTGGACTGAGCTTGATGTGCCTATCACAGGTTTGAGATTAGAAGTAGGAGAGACCAAAGATGTACATCTTAAGTTTCGCATCCCTCCTCAGGCTAAACATGGTTTTTATAGCTATAGTATTTGTGCTAGTTCTGATCAATACCCAGGAGAGGAAGTCCGACGTTCCCAGCAACTTCAAGTGTTGCCTTCTAGCCAAGAATTAGAACTTCGTAATAAGCCTAATGTTGTTGTTGAGCCAGAAACGGATTCCGATAATCCCTATGAATTAAATGCTGGAAGCACATGTAATGTAAGAATTACAATCACTAATCCATCTCGCCGTACAGACTTATTTTTACTCTCATGTGTAGATTTACCTTCTAGTTGGTACGACATTGAGTATCCTGAAAAGCAAAATATCTCGCCTGGAGTCGTCCGAAAAACAGAAGGATTAGAACTAAATCCTAAAGAAAGCGGGGAGATTGTATTAAGTATCCATCCACCGCAATATGCTGCAGCAGGTAACTATTTTCCGACAGTTCAGATTCATTCGAATAATAGAAAAGAGCTAACTATATTTGAAATTATTTATCTTAAGATTTTAGTTAGCAGTGATTTAGAGCTTCAGCTAAAACCTAGTATCAAAAAGATCAAAAATCCTTCGAGAAAAGAGTATTTTGAGCTTGCAATATTCAATTTTGGTAATATCAAGCGTCATATCAAAGTTTGTCCTCAGGATATCGATCAACTTTTTCAATATAAATTAATACCAAATAAGGTAGTTGAGCTGTTGCCCGGAGAAGATAAAACAGTTCAGATTGTGCCTTTACCGAGTTGGCGGCGGCGTTATCTCTTCAGATTGCGAGAGCTAAAAACACAATTTGAGATTACGCTGCAAAATATTTGGGATTCACCTTCACCTTTGTCGATAGAAGTGGAACCAACTTTAGGAGATTCTTCAATACAAAATGCACCACAAGTACAATGGCGATCGCCAAATCTGCCAGAAAAACCAGTTAATGGAACAATCATTTTAGAAGCCCGTGGTGGATGGTTATGGAAACTTTTACTCACCATTTTTTTTACAGTGGCAACAGCTGGTGTGATTTTTTTGATTTGGAAGCATTTTTTTTGGAAGCCGAGTTTAGAACCCCGCGTCAGCAACTTTGAATCGGCCCAAGCAGAATATAAAGAAGCAGTTGATGAAAATATTAAATTTAATTTTGAAATTACAAATTTCGACCAAATCGATAAAATCTTAGTTTACCAAGGTCAGCAAGACCCAACATTAATTAATAAGTTCGCAGCGAATCCTCAAACATTACGCGGTGATCCATTAGAAGATTTTGTTTTTATTTATCAGCTAAATGGGTTAGGAGCTGAAGCCATAACAAACGAAAATCCCCCTACTACAGGTGCTCGCGATCCGAAAGAATTAGCATTTCTTCGACAGGAATGGGTGGATAGTTGTGCACCTGTAGAGGTGGGCGATAGTAATCGTTTACTGAAGCCTTTGTTTGATTCATATCGATATATTATTCATCGGCTATCGAAAAACAAGAAAAAAACAACACATGTGGAGAAAATTCTGCGATGTATTGATGTTCCTTTTAAAGTTGCTCCGATTACTGATGAATTTGAAGACACAAATGGGGTTAATAATCGTAGTGGAGAGGAAGAAACTATTGATGTAAGCCTACCAAAGGGAGACTATGCGTTTACTTTAATGGTTTACAAGAATGAAGTAAATTCTCAAACCATCACTCAAGATAGAACAGTACAAAACGTATCTTCGGTCACTTCACCGGTTGATACTGCTTTCATTAAAAAGATTAAAGTTGCACCACCACCACCACCTGCACCACCGAAGATTTTAGAATTCTCAGCGTCATCGCCAGAATATCAGCTACCTGGCGAAAATCCTGTTCCAGCTTCAACCCGCGCCCAGGTTGTTACTTCCGACGAAACACCAGAGATTAATACTGATGCAGGGGATAATTTTGATGATAATGAGGTAACTCTTGGAACATCAGTTCAAAATAATTTTCCAAGGTTTGATAACAGAGTTAGCGGTAATCTTTCTGGTGATGAAACTTCGTTAGTGCCTATTCTTTTAAATTGGGAAATAAGTAGTGCTACAGACATTGAAGAAATCAAGCTCGTTAGTGTTTCGCCGGAGGGTGTTGAAAACGTACAGCCAATTACCTATGACAATTTTCGATGGGAGGGCGATCGCCTTGATATTGGTTTGGAGCCTTATTGTCGTCGCAGTAAGCTCAATCAATTAATTTGTCGTGATGTAGAAATTCCAGTCGAACAAGCCGGAGAATACACCTTTACTTTAACAATCCTTACAAATCGCGATGACGTAGAGGAAGAAATTACAGCGCAAACATCGACGATTTTGGTAAAAGAGCCAAGTCCTAAAATTGTTAGCTTTCAAGTGAATGGCGAGAAAGTTTTAGAAAAACCCAAATTTGTATATCCAGTCAATCTGGAGAGAGTCTCTTTCGAAATTGAATTAACTTGGGATGTGCAAGACGAAACAACGGTTGAATTACTGCCGGCGCCCGGTGTCGTCGACAGTGAAGGTTTAATCTACATTATCAGTGCTGCACCAGGTGCAGAAACGTTAACGTTAAGGGCAACAAATAAGGCAGGTGAGCAAGTAGAGCGTTCGGTCGTGATTGAAAAAGTTGAGTTTACGCCTTTACCAAACGATAAAAATGGCTCTGATAGTAGTCTTCCGTTACTACCGCCGCCACCGCCACCTACACTATCTCCTTCTTCTGGTCAGTTTCCTGTGTATCAATTCGATCCAGAAACTGACTAGTCATAGCAGTTTTGAATAAAAAATAGAATTCTGGCGTTGTTGGATAGAGCTAGGATGTTGGCTGTCTGTAGGGAATAGGAACTTTACCCCAGCGTAGATTACAAACCTATCCATACAGCTTTAGCTACTCGGAGAAGACAACAATATTGCGTTGATAGTTCGCTGCTAACAATGCCAGATCTGAGTAGGCTTGAAGATTATCCACTTCAGCATAAGTCCTATAGCCGTAGTCAATCAGTAGATCTTTTAGCTGCTCAATTTTGACTCCAGACGCGTGCAATGTGCCAGGATTTATCTCTAGGAAAATGGTGGGTTGCAACTGTCGCATTGTCTTTTCCGCACCCTTGAGGAAAAAATATCCACTTCCTTCAATATCCAGCTTCATCAATCGCTTCCCTGGTGGAGCATGGTCCTTCAAGAGCTGCAAGAATTTGCTGAAATCCAATGCTGCCACCGTGACTGTCTTGTTCCCCGGTTTTCTGTAGTTTGAGTAG
>CAZXBK010000047.1:0-9873 GCA_964638765.1 uncultured Synechococcus sp.
CCCCGCTTGATGCCTGTGCAGATTGATGATGCTGGTGGCACAGTTCTGAAAGACAAGATTCAAGAGTTGGGCGTTACCGTTCATACCGATAAAAATACGACTGAGATTGTCAGCGAGAATGGCAAAATCGTCAAAATGACTTTCGCGGATGGCACTGAGCTAGCTACCGATATGATTGTCTTCTCCGCTGGTATTCGTCCCCGTGATGAACTCGCCCGAGCCCATGACCTAGAAATTGGCGATCGCGGCGGCATTGTGATTAATGACAACTGCCAAACCTCTGACCCGGACATTTATGCCATCGGTGAATGCGCCCTCTACAACAAGCGTATTTATGGCTTGGTTGCTCCCGGTTACCAGATGGCGACAGTGGCGGCAGATGCGCTCACTGAAACAGAAGAAGCAACAACTTTCACTGGCGCAGATATGTCCACCAAGCTCAAGCTTTTGGGTGTTGATGTCGCAAGCTTCGGTGATAATTTTGGTCGGACAGAAGGCTCCCGAGAAATCACGGTAAATGATTCCGTTAAAGGTATCTACAAAAAGATCGTTCTTAATGCTGATGGCTCTCGTTTGCTCGGCGGAATTCTTGTAGGCGATGCGTCTGAATACGGAACATTGTTGCAATTCACTCAAAACGACATTGCGCTACCGCCCCACCCAGAAGATTTGTTGATGCCTCCTCGTGAAGGCGGAGCTGCAACTGGTTTAGGAGTTGATGCTTTCCCCGATACAGCTCAAATTTGCTCCTGCAATAATGTCAGCAAAGGCGATTTAATCTCTGCGATTCACGATCAAGAGCTAACTGATATTGGCAGCGTCAAGAAATGCACTAGCGCCGGAACTGGCTGTGGCGGTTGTGTGCCCCTCGTGACGACAATTATGAAGTCCGAGATGAAGAAAATGGGCCTCACTGTCAAAAACGATATCTGCGAACACTTCGCCTATTCTCGCCAAGAACTTTATTCCCTCATTCGCTATCACAAGATTAAGACCTTCGCTGATTTGATTAGTCGCTTTGGCAAGGGTTTAGGCTGTGAAATCTGTAAGCCTGCGGTGACTTCAATGCTGGCTGCAACTTGGAACGAGCACATCTTGGAGCAAGCCCATGCTGGTTTGCAAGATACCAATGATCGCTTCCTTGCCAATACTCAAAAGGATGGTACTTACTCGGTTATTCCCCGTATTCCTGGCGGTGAGATTACCGAGTAAGTACCAATGATCGCTTCCTTGCCAATACTCAAAAGGATGGTACTTACTCGGTTATTCCCCGTATTCCTGGCGGTGAGATTACCCCTGACAAACTAATTGTGCTCGGTGAGGTCGCTAAAGAATTTGAGCTTTATACCAAGATTACTGGGGCACAACGGGTTGATTTATTCGGCGCTCGCCTAGATCAATTGCCTGATATTTGGCGACGCTTGATTGATGCGGGCTTTGAATCTGGTCATGCTTACGGCAAGGCGCTTCGGACAGTGAAATCCTGTGTGGGCAGTACTTGGTGTCGTTACGGGGTGCAGGATTCTGTCAGCTTTGCCATCGAAGTTGAGGAACGTTATCGTGGTCTTCGTGCTCCCCACAAACTCAAGTCTGCGGTGTCCGGTTGTACCCGTGAATGTGCTGAAGCTCAGAGCAAGGATTTCGGCATTATCGCGACAGAGAATGGCTGGAATTTGTATCTGTGCGGTAATGGTGGCATGAAGCCTCGCCATGCGGAATTATTCGCGTCCGACATTGATAAAGAGACCGTGATCAAATACTTGGATCGCTTCTTGATTTTCTACATTCGCACTGCAGATAAGTTGGAAAGAACGGCCACTTGGTTCAGCAAGCTTGAAGGCGGTATGGATTATTTACGCGAAGTAATTATCGAAGATTCCCTTGGGATTTGTGATGAGCTTGAGGCACAAATGCAGCTTCTTGTTGACACTTATGAGTGTGAATGGAAGGCAGCGATCGAGAACCCCGACAAGGTTAAACTATTCCGCAGCTTTGTGAATACTGATGCGGTTGATCCGAACCTTGCATATATGGAAGAGCGTCACCAAAAGCGTCCTGCAACTGAGGAAGAACGCAAAGTTCTCAACGCAATTTCCTAACTAGATGAAGGGAGCGTTTCTCGAAAAGTTACACGATTTATCGAGGAACCCCTTCCGCCCTCCGGGCACCTTCCACAAGGAAGGATAGAGCCAATTAAATTGCAGCGATTAAATTCTCGTTGACTTAACCCTAAATTCATTTATTCACGACCAAAAACGACATGTCTCCAACTTTAACGACTCGCGAAAATACAGATGTTCAGCAGTGGATTTCTGTTTGTGCTTTGACTGATATTTATCCAAATACTGGTGTTTGTGCTTTGGTGGAAGGCCAACAAGTTGCTATCTATCGAGTGCAAGTTGATGGCGAAGATAAGGTTTTTGCCCTCAGTAATTACGACCCTTTTAGTAAGGCGAATGTGCTTTCTAGAGGAATTTTGGGCGATCGCCAAGGTGTTATCAAAGTTGCGTCACCCATCTATAAACAGAACTTCAATCTTGCGACTGGTGAATGTTTAGACGATGAATCAGTGAGCGTACCGACTTACCCAGTACAAGTTGTTGATGGTCAAGTCCAAATCGGCATCTAATCTCCGTTAAATTCAACCGAATATCGATATCTATAAGATCTGCCAAAGTCTTTGGTGGATCTATATTTTTATTGCCTCAACTCCAGACTATGGCGAAAATTTGAGGCGATCGCCCTATCGTGAGAATGACGGTTTCATCGACGTAATCAAGGTTTATGGCTAAGTTCTGGCGGCAATTCTTTTTGGCATTCTGTGCGCTGTTGTTCTGTTGGCAAATCGCGGCGATCGCCCAACCGCAAGTTGAGCCGTTAATTACGCCAGAAGTGACTGAAGTGGAGACCTTGCAGGGGGCGCCTGTGGTTCTCGGCGATGATGAATTGTTTCGCATTAAGGCACGAATTGCGTCGTTTGAGCCAGAATTTCGAGCGAAGGTCATTTCAGAGCGGCTACTAGAGTTTGCGAAAAATGAAGAGCTGGACGTTGATTATTTACAAGTTATCGATAACGAAGAAACCCAAACATCTGATGTCCTCGTCGGGACTACATTGCTGGCGACTTTTGCTGATGTTGATGCCGTTGCAGAAGGTGAAGAGCGTTATGATTTAGCGAAGGAATACCAAAATATTATTCGTGATGCCGTTGTCGGATATCGAGCTGCTTTTAGCCTACGGAATATTCTTTTAGGTGTTGCCTATACGATCATTTCAAGCATTATTTTATTGCTAAGCCTTTTTGCAATAAATCTATCTTTACCTCGTGTCCATCGATATCTTAGAACCTGTCAAAATACCTGGATTCCCGCCTTTAAAATCTTTGGTGTTGAACTTTTATCTTCTAAACGTGTTGTTGATTTAGTCTTAGAACTAGTCAAGATTTTACGACTGACAACATGGCTAACACTCATCTATATTTACGGCAATTTAGTACTCAGCTTTTTCCCTTGGACACAGGGTTTTGCGCGACGGTTATTTGGCTATGCAAGGAGTGCTGTTTTTACCTTTTTTAGGGCTGGCATTAATTATTTGCCAAACCTTTTTTTTATCGCTGTCATTATTTTTGTGACATCGTATACCCTCAAAATCTTTCGTTTCTTTTTTAGGGAAATCGAAAAAGAAAAAATTACAATTCAAGGCTTCTATCCAGAGTGGGCAATTCCGACTTTTAAGCTTGTCCAATTTCTTGTTTTAGCCTTTGCGGCGATCGTGGCATTCCCGTATCTTCCCGGTGCTGAAACCCCTGCTTTCCAAGGGATTTCGATCTTCTTAGGTTTGCTTTTATCCTTAGGTTCTACTGCGGCTGTAGCCAATGTCGTTGCCGGAACAATCATGACTTACACCCGCGCTTTTCGCATCGGCGATCGCATCCAAATTGGTGATACAAGGGGCGATGTTTTAGAAAAAACTTTATTGGTCACACGCATTCGCACATTAAAGAATGAAGTGATTACTATTCCAAATTCAGCAGTTTTAAGCAGTCATATTGTTAACTACAGCGAAAGTATTAACGATGGGAATCCTGATACGCCGCCTTTGATTCTCCACACAACTGTCACCCTTGGCTATGATGTGCCGTGGCGAAAAGTTCACAAAGTTTTATTAGATGCTGTAGAAGTAACTCAAAATACTTTACTCACACCAAAACCATTTATTTTGCAAACAAGTTTAGATGATTTTTATGTGAGCTATGAGATTAATGCTTACACTGATAAACCAAGATTAATGCCTGAAACCTATTCAAATTTGCACAAAAATATTCAAGATAAATGTAATGAAGCAGATATTGAAATTTTGTCCCCCCATTACCGCGCTGCTCGCGATGGTAATCAAATTACAATTCCTGCCCAATATTTACCGGAAGATTATGAGCCACCAAACTTTCGGGTTAGTAATTTTCCACCACAAAAAAATGATTGAGTTCTTATTATTTCGATGATGCCGTTTGTTGTGTTTTTAACCATGTTTCAATGGTGGCGATCGCCTCAGCATCTGTCTCTAGATTTTTATATTCTGAATGTTTGATGAGTTTGCTGTAGGTTTGGGATTGAGCAAGCTGACTAGAGGATTCGTCGGGTGGAGAGAGAATAAGCGTCGGCGCTGTGAGCTGGGCGAGTTGATAGTTTAAATATTCAGCCTTGAGGCGTGCACCACCCCGAAATAAAAGCTTGCAAGTGCCGGGCGATCGCCGCAGCGTTTTGCGATGTTCGAAGGCATTGTTGATTTTCTTTTTTAAACCTAAAAGTGGCGCAATGGGCGATAAAAGTTTGAGGAACCACGGCACAAGTGGTAATGGCGAAACCAAACATTTTTCCCAGAAATAGCTGGGATTTTTATCCGTCTCCACACCTAGGGGCGATCGCAAAATTAGCCCTTTAATTTGCTCGGGATGATTGATGGCATAGCGAGTTGCGACCCATGCGCCGAGACCCTCACCAACGAGATAAAACGGCTTAAGGCGAATATTTTCGAATAATTCTTCCAGCACTTCGCTTTCCCATTGGATAGAATAGGGGGCTTTTGGTCGTTCTGAATCACCAAAGCCCAGTAAATCTGGCGCAAAACAATTAAATTTTTTTCCTAAAACTTCGAAATACTCTGACCATTGGGAGCTTTCGCGACATTCCCCATGGATAAAAACAACCGTTTCCCCTTGACCAGTTTCCCGCCAAAAAATTTGTCCTTGGCTAAGTTTGAGACGAGAATTGCGAACGACGCAGACCATAGAGGGTTCCGAAAAAGATGAAAGAGATATTAGGCGACCACGGTTTTGCCGTCAAAATAATCGCGCAAAATTTGGGCGTGATCATGGCTGAGATTGTCTAGGGGAATGACTGACGAGGCAAAGGGTTTAACCTCAAGAATTTCGTCGACATCCTCAATCTGTGAACGACTAGGCTGCACCTCGACGGCGATCGCCACAGTCACAGCATGAAAGCGGGGATCACGTCCCAAACTAGAATACACCCCCACGAGGCGGGAAATTTGTGTGAGTTCAAATCCCGTCTCTTCTAGGAGCTCTCGGCGGGAACAATTGGTCAAATCTTCACCCCAGTCGAGGATGCCACCGGGTAGACTCCACTGACCTGTATCGCGGCGACGGGCAAGGAGAATTTGACCATCCGGCAAAATGGGGATCATCGTTGTGCCAACAATTGGACGACGTAAAATGAGTTTGAGTCCCGCCGCAATAAACCGCCAAATATTCATCGGATTGCTGCTAGTTTTTGTCGCTTTACAAAGGTGTTATGGATCAAAGTTTATACTTCATCGCGCTGATGCTCCCGCCTGATGTCGAGGCGATCGCCGATCATTGGAAACAGTTTGGCGAGAAGTTTGAAGCGAAAAAAAGCTCTAATGCACCACCCCACATTACGCTCCAGCCGCCCTTTCAGTTGGATGTTCTCAATCAAGAAAAGATGTTCTCATTTCTCAAGGGTGTGGTGGCAAATACACCAAAAATTCCGGTTACGCTCGATGGTTTCGATCATTTTGAGACGCGAATTATTTACATTGATGTTGAGAAAACTCCTGATCTATTAGCTCTGCAAAATCATCTCAAAACCGAAATCGCTCAACAGTTTGGCATCAAAGATGAGCAGTATGGCGATCATCCCTTCCAACCCCATGTGACCGTCGCCTATAACTGCCTAAATGAGGCCAGCTTCTATCAAGCGTGGGAAGAATTTAAAAATCAATCTCTACACCATGAGTTTCTTGTCCCCGAACTGACCTTGCTGAAACATAACGGGCGAGTTTGGGAAGTTGACACCAATTTTTTATTCGAAAATGCTGGCGACCTTTAAGCTAAATCCTGCAAATAATGGCGAAGTTAAATCATCCTCAGCAAAAAGTGTAAATTCTAGGACTAAACGTGCCTGCGATCGCCGATAAATTTCGACCGTTTTCTGTTGCCAATCCACAATCCAATACTCCTGCACTCCCACCCGCGAATACAGCTTTAATTTCACTTGGCGATCGCGCTTAATATCTTTGGATGTCTGTGACAAAACTTCGACAACTAACTCAGATGCTTCAGTACAATGTCCCGACGCATCTAAACAAGCGTCCCGTCGTGCGTCACTCATCCAAATTAGATCAGGAATCACATTATCTTCATCACTAAAAATAAAACCTGGAGTTGTGATCACCTCGCCACAGTTATTTTCAAGCGACCAACCTGTAAGAGCATGACAAAGACGAGTAATGACCCGTTGATGATTCCAGTGAGGCGCGTGAGTCACGTATAAGTCTCCGTCAATAATTTCGTAGCGACTACCGTTATCTGGTAGTAATTCGAGATCGGAACGAGTCCAACGCACTTTTTGATCTGTTGTCGCAACCATCGGGAATCCTCGCGGTCAGATTGATCTTGAGTTTATTGTAGCGATAGAAATTTGTTCATTTTAGGATTGCCAATCGACAATAACTTGGTAGTTAGCTAAATCATTGACACCAAGGAGCGTTATTTTTTTCAATTTGAATTTGACAAATCCTTGGAGAATTCGCCCATCAGCTCGACGTGCCCTGACCCAAAATGTTGGTGAATATCGACTCTGCATTCTCCAGCGATGCCGTTTGTTTTTGTAAATGATGTTGTATTGGGCAGTAATCAGTTGTAGAGATGTCTGTTGCGCCCAAGTTTCAACTAATGGCATGTACACAGCACGATTAATGATATTTGCCAGATAAACGCAAAATACCACTATCACAATGGCTAAAACGATGATTCCTAAAGCTTTAAAGAAAACAAGCATTTATCTTTTAGTGATACAGCAATAGTCCAGCAGATTAAAAAATTGTCTGTTCGTTGGCACACATTTGGGAGTGGGCTTCTTTCGCATTACAACATAAAAATAATCCTCCCACAGGCGATCGCCATGAGAGAGGAATATAGCTACATTACTAATTCAGAAAATTACGTTTCCTTTAAGTCAAAGAGACCGCCGAATTTGTAGAAGTTGCATCACCTAATGACACATTGACGCCCGAATAAACTGTGCCCCGTCGCGCATCGATAGAAATAATGCCACCATCTCGAATCAACGTCGTCGCATCACTAAATCCAACAATTACCGGAATTCCCAAACGCATCCCAATAGTTGCTGCGTGACAATTTTGGCTACCATCTTCAATCACAATGCCGCTGGCTTTGCGGATCATTTCAATATGGGTCGCATCAGTCGATGTCGCTACAAGAATTTCACCGGTACTAAAGTCATTAATCTCCTGATTTGTCCGCACCACTCTCGCACGACCGCTAGCAGAGCCTTGACCGATGCCAGTCCCTTCCCCTAAAACAGCTTGTACCATTTCGACTTTCACAAGGTCGGTAGAGCCAGAAACCCCCTGTAGTGTGCCCGCAGTCATCACCACTAGGTCGCCTTCTTTAAGCAAGTCATTTTCTTGGGCAACATTAATCGCAGCTCTAAAGGTCTGGGTTGTGGAAGGCGAATCCATAACGAGGAGTGGTTGTGCACCCCAAACGAGTTGCAAACGACGAGCCACGTCTACGTGGGGCGTTACAGCCAAAATAGGAGTTGAAGGGCGGAACTTTGAAACGTTACGTGCAGTTGCCCCAGACTTCGTTAGGGTCATAATGGCGGTTGCATCAAGCTGAGTTGAAATGTGGCTTACCGCCGCAGAGATGGCATTAGGAATAGATTTTTTATCGGAAGGCTGACGACGAATAGCATCTGGCTCCCGCTCAATCCGCTTGGCGATCGTTGCCATGGTTGCTACGGCTTCTACTGGATACTCACCAACTGCGGTTTCATTGGAAAGCATTACTGCATCGGTACCATCAAGAATGGCATTAGCTACGTCGGAAACCTCTGCGCGGGTTGGACGGGGATTGTTTGCCATACTGTCGAGCATCTGTGTTGCGGTAATGACAGGAATGCCGAGGCGGTTAGCCGTTGCAATCAGTTTCTTCTGGAGGAGTGGTACGTCTTCAGCTGGTAGCTCGACACCAAGGTCACCCCGTGCCACCATCACTCCGTCAGAGAGGGACAAAATGGCATCCATCTGCTCGATCGCCTCGTGTTTTTCGATTTTGACGATGACAGGTACATTTTTCCCCGCGTTAGCAATAATGTCTTTAATTTCTAGGACATCTTGGGGATTACGAACAAAACTCAACGCCACCCAATCAACCCCTTGATCAAGACCAAAAACTAAATCTTCACGATCTTTATCTGTTAATGCTTTGACAGAAAGATAAACACCGGGAAAATTAACACCTTTATTGTTAGAAAGTTTGCCACCGACAACAACGCGACAATGGAGATTTTCTGCTTCAACGTCAACTTTCTCGACGCGCATCTCGACCTTACCGTCATCGAGCAAAATGGTTGCGCCTTCTGGTACTTCCGCGGCTAGTTTCTTGTAGCTGATATAGCCGACTTCTTGGGTACAGGGGACTTTGCGGCTGGTAAGAATATAAGGATCGTTTTTCTTGAGACGGATTGATCCTGTTTCGTATTTACCGAGACGAATTTTTGGGCCTTGTAAATCTTGAAGGATTCCTACTGGGCGATTTAGCTCGAAAGCGGTTTGGCGAATGAGGCGAATATTACGTTGGTGATCGTCGTGGCTACCGTGGGAAAAGTTTAGCCGTAGAGTGGTTGCTCCCGCTTCGATGAGTTCGCGCAAAACATCGGGTTTACTCGTCGCAGGACCAATGGTTGCAACAATTTTGGTGCGGCGAGGCATTTCTCTAAAGGGCATGGTGTAAGTTTCTCTGGTCGGTTTGGGAAAATAAGCCCCATATTATCCCAAAAATTGACTTTTCTTTCGGTCGCCAATGGATCTGTCGCTGGGAAGATTTTTTCGGGTAGAGGGGGCGGCGATCGCCATAAAGATAAGAGTTTATGCCGCGATTTAGGTTATTGGACTGGAAATCGATACTTAAATTATTACGCAAGACTTCTATCGTTAATTTGTCTTGCTAAAGAACAAAATATGAGACTGTTAGTTAACATTAATACTCTGTTCATTAATAGATATAAGCGTGGTGCCTAAAGGGATTTATCGATACTTTTGCCACGCTGTAGATTACACAACAACTATTGGTAAAAACTAAAAAATCTTGAATTTAGTCAATATTTAGACCTAAATATCTAAATATTAATTGACCTCTTTTTTCCTGTGTAATGTGAGTATAGATTAAGGCCTACGCCAACTACGTATTGTGATTGTGACAAGGCTTTTCAAGCACGAAAAACGCGATTAATTGTGTTGCCAGACATATCACCGTCGATCATTTTGTTGGCGATCGTCAAGGAACTTCATCGTAACTTTAAAGAGAGC
>CAZXBK010000047.1:9891-24958 GCA_964638765.1 uncultured Synechococcus sp.
AGAGAGCCCTATAGCTTTATCGAAAGTTCTTCAAATACCGAGAATATACGTATGGTCATGTTCATGGTTTGATCTTAAACTTGTATCAAACGCAAACGATCTGCATCTACCGACTATTCATTTTTTGGCGCATTCTCATCAATATCTGTTGCTACAGAGAGTGTGATGCGGCCACTAAAACTACTCGCAGATCGCCATGAATACCACTTCATATCGCAAAACGTCTCGGACGCATCAAAAATCTTCCCATAAAGTCAACGTTAAGCCGCCAGAATTGGTGCCATCCAGTTGGATCAACGGCTTCGGTGTTGTTTCTTTAGTTACTTGTTCTAGTATTATTGCCTCGGGCTATTCGGCCGATTATCAGGCTCAACAAGCTTTGCACGATGCTCAGAGCCAAGGTATTGCAGAAGCTGGCATAGCTCGTGTTTTCGGCCGACTAATTCAAACTCAAAACCGAGGTCTACTGACTAAAAGTTTTGACACCAATGCTGGTATTGACGAGTGGACATCAGGTTCGCTTAGCTGCGGTGCAACTGTTACGGCGCCGGATGAGATTCCGACAGATTTATTTTCTGGTCAGGTACAGGAAGGCAGCTATCGCCTTGTCGCTTACAACTATGACGCGAGTCTTCGCCAAGGAACATTCGTTGTTGAAGGCACAATTAATGGTTCAACATCCCGTGTCGAAGTTACGCGCAATATTGATTTGCCCACTGCTGGTCAGAGTGGTGCTTGTCCTCGCATTGCCAGTAATCTGCGTAATACTGTTGCGGCGCGCATGGCATCCTAAGCCAAAGATTTTTTATCACAGCTAGACAATTTTTCGTGACTCGTTTGTCTCGCAAACCCTTGTTGTCATTGACTATCTCAAGGGTGAGTATTCTTTCGTAATTAGATTGTAGATTTTATATTTGCAGAATCCATGAATAACACCCAAGAACAAGGTTTCACGCTACTGGAACTGTTGACTGCTCTTGCCATTATCGGCGTTCTCTCGGCAATCACTACTCCTCTAGTTTTGTGGGCAAATAAGCCATTACAAAATGGTACATATCAAGCGGCTGGTATTTTTTCTCAAGGGCGATCGCGAGCCATTTCGACAACTTCTTCATTGCGTATTCAGCCAGATCCTAGTGATCCAGAGCGTTCTTTTCTAGTTCAAGCTTCCGATACTCGTAGCTGTGATCCAAATACAACGGCGCTTACTTCATCTGTTACCACCGATAGTAATCAGTTAGCTGTGGTGTCCACACAGGGTTTTGCGGCAGGCGATCGCCTTAAGATTGGCGATGACGAAACTGAAAATGTTGTACTGACAACTGACAACAATAGTTCCGTGCTCACCCTTGGTAAACCTATCGGTACATCCCATTCTTCGGGTACAGCAGTTGAGATTGTTTCCAACTGGAGTCAAGACAAAACCTTCTTTGAAGAAGATATGACATTACCAAGTACCGTCAAAATGGCTGGCAACATGGCGAACTGGGAGCTGTGTTTTGATAGCCGTGGTATTGCAACGGTCAGTGATGCATTTGGTATTGCAAAGGATGATTTAGAAATCACCATTATCAGCGAACAAAGTCAAAAAGAAGGAAAAATCACCGTTTTCCAAGGCGGCATGATTGACTCTGTCGTTATTCAACCCAAACAAGAAATCGTCGTTGCGGCAGCGGATGTTGATACAAGTACTTCAGACAGCAGCTCCACACCTGACTCTGGTTCCTCTTCAGCAGGTAATTCTTCAGGAACAACAGGCGGCTCTAATGACAACACCTCAAACTCAACACCAGGCGACAATGGCACGTCGTCAGATACAAGCGACTCCTCAACGGATGCAGACGGTTACGGTAATGACGACGGTTACCAAGAATCAGAATCAAACACTCAGTTGGAGGAGGGAGTAACACTCACCTCGAATCAGCCTAACTCTTCCACTGGATCTGCCAATAACACCGTTGCAACTAATGACACCGCAACGACAGATAACACAACATCGGAAGACAATACAGCCGCCTCTAATGAACCTAGCTTTGACGATGAAAATCTCACCTTTGAGCAGAAACGTGAAGTTTACCGAGATTGGCTGGACAACAATGAATACTATCAAAGCATTATTCAAGGTAGTCAAACATTAGATCGAGATAGTGAACCCTATAGGACTTTCGTTAAAGAAATCATTGAAAAATTAACTTGGTTGTATTCCTAATAGCATCACAATCATCACATTAAGCCATGCATTTTTACTTCAGTAAGCTTCTATCTCAGCAGTCCTTAAAGCCCGAAAATCAAACAGGATTTTCGCTCATTGAGTCAATCGTTTCACTGCTTATTTTTATTGTGACTTTTTCGATGGCTTCGCCGCTTTTTGTCGCACAGCAGAAAAGTAATATCAAAAATGAAATTCAAACAGGAGCAGTATCTTTATCACAACAAGTACTAGATAATTTACGTCTCGAAACATCCCTGACGCTCGGTGAAACTAATGAAAGTAGTATTAGCAGCCTAGGCAGAAACTACGGATACACACAATTTGTTTGTACAGATAGACCAACTGTTGCTTCTGATAACTCTGTGTCTTGTGACACCACAGTAGATGTCAACAACCCAATGAGATATATACTACTTCAAATTGACTACAATGAAGAGACAATCTATACAGTGGAAACCATCTACACGGACATCAAATAATACTAGTTTTTTCGTTAAGTTTTTAGCTTACCAATATAGTAAAAAACAAAATTGCTCAGAACGAGGATTTACTTTAGTTGAGCTTTTAGTTTCTTTGTTTATTGGTCTATTTGTTATTAGTCTTGCCTTCTTTGGTAGTGTCTTAAATCGACAAATTTTTGTTCAGGACAAAGCCCGTTCTGATATTACGCAGACTCTACGATTGCCCTTAGACACCCTAGGGAATGATATTAAACAAGCTGGGGAAGGAATTGGCACAAGTGATCCCAACTTCCCTGTTGTTTTACTTACTTCAAACCCGACAAGGCTAACCATTCGTCGTCAACTTTTGCCAACATCTATCCCTGTGTGTCGCGATATTGTAGCGGGTACGAATGACCCTGTTGTTGTCCTAGACAACAATGGTGGTGACCCCTTGATTGGCTGTGAGATTGGCGCAATTTCTGATACGGATACAAATGGTTGGCCAGATGCTTGGGATGAGATCCAAAAGTTTCGAGATTTCCGTCTAACCAAGGGCAATACAGTTAGAGCTTTTATTTACAACGGTAACGGAGAAGGTGATTTTTTTGATTACCAAAATGAAAAAACTTTTGCTGCTGATGACACTGAGATATCAGATCCGATAGCAAGTGCTGGCTTAGTTGAATACACAACTTTAGATGCGAATAGTGCGACTTGGACTAATAATTACTTGGCTGATAGTAGTAGTCGTATTTATTTATTAGAAGAACGTCGTTATCAACTTGATGCTAGTACGAACACGCTACAGCTTGTGACGGATGATAGTGAGGACTTAAGTATCACTAATAATATTGGTGTTTTAGAAGTAGAAATTGTTGTTGAGCAGGATGGTACTGAACATACTTGCACAGTTTTACCTCCTGTTGTTCCAGAAGATTGTGACCCTGTTTTAACAAACACCTATTCTTGGTCACAAATTAAAGCAATTGATGTGATGTTACAGGTGGTTGCTGATTCGCCTGCGGCATTAGCTCTACAAACGAATTGTCCAGATCCAGATGATTGTGAGGCTTTACAGCTTAGACGGCGTTTTGTGCCTCGTAATGTCTTTAACTTTTAATTTTTGAATATATCTAAATCGACAAAATACTAATTTTCTAAACTCTAAAGCGATGAATATTTTCTTCAAATTAATTTGCTATTTAAACTACAGGCAATTAACGACATCAGAACGGCGATCGCCTCAAACGGAAGGGGGCTATGTTTTGTTTGTGATTGTGATGATTTCCCTTTCGACCCTAGGCTTATTGGCGGCCTATGCGAAGATCACTCATGTTGAAAATATGCGTTCAACTTCTTCCTTTGAGGGTAATACCGCCTTCTATGCGGCAGAAGCGAGTTTAAATTTAAAAGTTGAAGATATTCGCCAAAAATTTGCGGGTTACAACACTCCCAATGGCACACCGCCAGAGTCGATTAACGCTTGTTTTGATTTAGATGCCACCAACGATGGCACGAATGACTTTGGTTGTGCGATTGAAACTTTTGCGCCTAGCTCATCAGGTCAATCGGGCTTTGAAGCGGCCTCCTATGTCATTGCAAAAAATAATGGTCAGCCGGAAATCGGGACTGTCCCCCGTGGTGAAGCATTTCAAAATCTCAATATGCAGGAGTATGGCTTTGCGATCCATGCTGTTGCGAAGAAGACTGTTGCTTCTGAAAGTGAGTTGGGCGCCAGTCTCAAAATGGAGATTAAAAGTCGTCTTATTCCGATGTTTCAGTTTGCGGCGTTCTATGCCAACGACTTGGAAATTTTGCCTGGTCCGACAATGAACTTACGAGGACCTGTTCATACTAATGGCTCTCTTTATTTGGGAGCAGGCAACACTTTATTTGTCCATAACCAAGTGACCCTGGTTGGTGAACTATACAACAGTCGTAAAAATAATGGTTCAACCTATTCCGATGGCAAAGTTCGTATTAAAGATGCGGCGGGTAATTGGCGAAACTTACTCTCGAATGGTACTGGCGGTACAAGTCAAACATCTAATGCAATGGATCCGGAGTTGGTAGAGACAGCTTGGGGAACTCAGGTACAGATTGGTCTTGAGCCTGTCATTATTCCCTCGCCTTCGTTTATTAATACTTCTGGTGCCTATTACAATAATGGCGACTTGAGAATTGAGTATAAGCCCGCTCCAACGACTAACAATAATATGGATTATCTGGAGACGGTTCCCTTTGCTATCCAAGTGCCTGACCCTGATAACGATACCTACAAAGATCTGACGGAGGGACAATTACGCAGTCTCCGCCAGCCGGTAATGGCGGGTCGCGATGTTGAACAAGCGGGCTATTGTAATGCGGTCAGTGAACCTAGTATTTCTTCTGTAACTTCGGATAATGAGGTGAAACGCTACATTGTGGAAGCGCTACAAACGGCGATCGCCTCCCAAACAGTACCGATCCAATTTTCGGAGCTTAATACCAGTCTTAGTGAGCCTGTCTTTGACGATCTTAGAACTACCTTTGAAGCAACCCTTGATGCTCGACTTGATGAAGAGCTAAACATGAGCAGTATTTTGGGGTTAGGTGATGTCTTAGAGATTCTGAATCTCAATAGCATTGTCGATACGAACAACCTTAGTGATTTAAATAATCTCTCGCCAGCTCAAATCGCAGCGATTAGCTACCAAGAAACGGATCCAGATACGGGTAATGCCGTCGAAAAGGGTGAACGCTGCTTTCTCGCCGCACCGTTACGGGATATTGGGCGGAACTTTTCTAGCCATGACTCGCCTTATCGCTACTATAATGATCGCGAAAAACGAGAAATGCGCCTCTTGCAAACGAATATTGAAAGTCTCACTGTCTGGAATCGCGACGGTGTGTATGTGGACTTTAATGGTGGCGCTGTTCAAGATGTAAATAATGGTGCGGGCTTCTCCACTGATGAACTTTTATTTGAGCAAATCGAACCTGATACAGGGGCGATCGCCAACTCATTCCAACGCTTAGGATTAGCGGCTAGTGATACCAGTGAAGGTGGTCTCGTATTTCACGCAACAGTTGACCAAACGGAGTATACCGCAGCGGGGACTAATGATAGTCCTTATGGTTTTGCTCTCACTAAAGGTGAACAGCTAATGGGTTTAGCAGGTACGACCGACAACCCAGAAAATACGGGACTAACTTTTGTTAGTGACCAAGCGGTATATGTTCAAGGTGATTACAACACGGTTAATAAACAACCAGCTAGTGTGTTAGCTGATTCTCTCAATGTCTTATCAAATTCCTGTTTGAATCAGGATATGACAATTAATAAAAAATCGGGTAAAAATTGCAACCCTAATATTAATGATGAAAACGATAAAGATAACGCTACACCAACGACTATTAATAGCGCATTCCTCGCCGGAACAGATGTTACTAACTCAGCTGCAACGAGTGGCTACAACGGTGGACTAGAAAACTACCCGCGCTTTGCTGAAAACTGGTCTGGCAAGACATTAACCTATCGTGGATCATTCGTTAGTCTTGGTACGCCGATGCATGTTTCTGGTCGGTGGAGTAGTCAAAAATATAATGCTCCCGGACGTGACTGGGAGTACGACTTAGAGTTTAATAATGCTGACAATCTACCGCCTTTGTCACCACGTTTTGTCTATGTTAAACAGTCTTCCTTTGAACGTTATCTCGACTAATGCTTAGTCTGAAAATGTAGCTAAAAAAAACTTTTAGTGGTAGTGAAAGGGGAGGTTGTCTGGCTTTAGTCGGCAAACAAATCAATTACTAGTAGTTTGTAATTCGGTTAATTTTTGCTCTAAGTTACGGATGATCTCCGCTTTGTCTGGTGGGGCGATCGCCTCATTTTGTTGAATATCAAGGATTTGTTTGCCGATTTTCAGTTCGCGGATGGCATTCCAATCGGCATCGGTAGCCGGGTCAAATTTTGACCAGTTAAGTGTTCTTAGGATGCCTTGGTTGTCATAGTTATGAAAGAAGTCACGGATCTTGCTTTTTAGGGTATCCGGTAATTTATTTGTGTAGGCAATGGGGTCAGCCGGGATTAGTGGCGATGTCCAAATAATGCGTAGGGATTGGATTTTATCGGGGAATTTTTCGGAAAAGCGATCTAGGGCTTCGCTATTGCTTGTGGCTACATCAATTTCTTGATTGGCGATCGCCAAGGCTGTGGCTTCGTGATTGCCGAGGAAGCTGATTTTTTCGAAGTAGGTGCGGGGGTCAATTTTATTTTTTGAAAAGAGATAATACATCGGCACCAGATATCCCGATGTTGAGTTGACATCATTAAAGGCGAAAGTCAGATCTTGACCCTGTTTTAGTAAATATTTCATTGGTGGTTGTGAGCCCGTATCTTGTAGCCAAGGTCGATCATTGTGGGTGATGAGATGGGCATAATAGCCTCGACTACCTTTATCTGAGACAGTTAAGGCAAAAGCTTCAGCGTCAGCAACCGTAGCGGCTTCGATATAGGTTTTGCCACCAAACCAAGCGAGTTGAATGACCTCTGCCCGCATGGCCTCAATCAAGCTAGAATATTGCCGCGCAAAAAACGGTTGCACTGGTAAACCAATGGCCTTGGACAAGTCCGCTAAAAAAGGTTGCCAGAGGGGCAGTAAGTCTTCCTCGGATTCGGTTGTTAAAATGCCAAATTTTAATTCTCTTCGAAGCTCTGGGGTATCGTTAGATGATAATGGCTGTCGGCACCCTTTGAGAGCTTGACCACCAACTACGGCGGTAAATCCAAAGAGTAACCGCAGGAACTGTTGCCTATACATGGTCACAGGAATATTGGTCGGAATAGTCTTTTAGAAAATCTTTCTGCTCAGGGGCGATCGCCGCTGTAACAACTAGAACTACAACACTTATACTCTAATTTCCCCTTACCTTGTGAATTCCGCTGTCCCAATGAAACCTATTTTTCGCCAACTCCTTGTCGGATTTGGTGTTGCTCTTACTGCGGTAGGATTTGGGGCAACGTGGCTAAATTATCGTATTGTTCATCGCGATCTCGAACGTCAGATTAATATTCGCGCCTCCTCTATTACCCAGTCTCTCCAACTCTCCTCTGAAGGCTTAATAGACCTAGGTTATTTTCCCCTCCTTGAACGTGCTGTTACCAATTATGCGACCCTCCCAGAGGTGAAGGAGGTTGCCATCGTTGATCCCCAAGGCATCACGATCAGTCACAGTCGCGTGACCCAGATTAATCAGCCTTTTGCCGAAATTCATCCGAGTTTGAGTGATCTCGTGCGAACGGCTTCGGAAACTGGGTTGACCCAAAGTAAACGCCTCAAGCTGGAAGGTCAATCTGCCTTCGTTGAGGTGTTGCCTTTTAGCAATATGATGTTTGGCGCTGAGGAGCAACGGGGTGTGGCGATCGCCATTTTGGATTTAGAGCCTCTAGAACGGGAAGCTCGCAAAACATTTCTCATCTCAAATTCGGCGATCGCCGCAGGCATTTTATTGATTTTGGGGGTAATGAGCTACATTATCCACCGTGGTATTCTGTCGCCATTGCTAAAGCTCAACCAAGCTGTGGAAGCGAGTAAGACTAGCGGTGATTTTGACTTTGATGCGGGCAAGCTCAATAACGAAATTACTTTTCTTGCCCATACTTTTGATGAGGTGTACCAACAACTGGCGACCTACGAAGAACTTGAGAAAGAAGTCCAGCAACGTAAGGAAGCTGAAATTGCCCTCCGAAAAAGTGAAGCTGAAGAGCGCCTGAAAGCCGAAGCCCTCGCCGCCACAATTAAAGAACTCAAAGAAACTCAAATTCAGCTGGTGCAAACGGAAAAGATGTCTAGTCTCGGACAAATGGTGGCTGGACTTGCCCACGAAATCAATAATCCCGTCAATTTCATCCACAACAATCTCGTTTGCGCTAATGGCTATCTGGAAGATTTAGTGGAACTGAGCCATCTATATCAACAGGTTTATGTAGATACAAAACCCGAAATTCGCCAAAAACTTGATGACATTGATTTTGAGTTTATCCAAGAGGATGCGGCTAAGTTGTTCCAATCTCTGCTCAATGGCTCTGAACGAATTTGTAGTCTTGTTGTGTCCTTGCGGAATTTTTCGCGTCTCGACCAAGCGGAACAGAAAAATGTCGATGTCCATGAAGGTATTGAAAGTACGCTACTCATTCTCAACAACCGTTTGGAACGCCTAAAAAACACCTCTGTAAAGCCAATTCAAGTGGTAAAAAACTATGGTGAATTACCTCTAGTCAATTGCTATGCCAGTCAGCTCAATCAAGTATTTATGAATCTATTGAGTAATGCCATCGACGCCCTAGAGAAGAAGGTTGACGGCATCATCACTATCACGACGCAGTATCTCGATTCTGGTTGTCTAAAGGTGGCGATCGCCGACAATGGTTGCGGTATTCCAGAGGATATTCGGGACTCTTTGTTTGACCCTTTCTTTACAACAAAGACTGTGGGCAAAGGTACGGGCTTAGGGTTATCGATTAGCTACAAAATTATTGTGGAAGAGCACAACGGTAAGTTGTATTGCGAGTCAGAAGTCGGCGTCGGGACAAGTTTTATTCTTGAAATTCCCTGTTCATAGCTAAGAATTTAGAGTGAATTTTCGGTAGGTTGCAGAACGTATTGAAACCCTTTCGCCTTCGACACCTTTCCTATAGCTTTGGTCAGGCAACTTTAGAACAATAGTCGAAGCCACCAAGCTTAAGACAAAGCTGCAACAACGATATCAACAGTCTCTCTCATAGAATCGCGCAGTTTCCTTTCTCTTCTTATCTTCTTTTCAACCAGCCCCAGCATTTCTCAATGGGATTCATATCTGGAGAATAAGGAGCCAAGTACAAAAGATGACATTGTGCTTTCTCGATTAATTCCCGAATCTGTCCCCCCTTGTGAAAGGATGCATTATCCATCACTAGCACAGTGCCTTTCTCACATCTAGGGAGTAATTGCTCCGCTAACCAAGTCTCCACCACACTGCGGTTACAACTCCCTTCAAAAGTCACAACTGCTCGGAGCCAATGTTGGCAATAGGCACCAATCATACTTACTCGACCTCGACGGTTGCCCTGTTTCTCTCCGTAAATCTTTTCCCCAGGCTGACTATAGCCATATTCATAGTGCATCCTCTCATCACAGCCACTTTCATCGATATACAGGATGGGATGTCTTTTTCTTTGATATTCTTGTAACTCTTGCTGAAATTTGGCTCTCTTTATCTCATCCCTTTCTTGGTAGAGACAGACTTTTTTTTCTTGTCCATCCCAACTTTTTCAAGGCTCTCCCCACCACCTTGGCACTCACCCCATAGGCCTCACCTAACTCCTGTTGCGTCCAATCTCGACGACTAGAGACAAACTCAGCAAAGTGATTCAAGTCTTGAATCTGTCGATTATGGGGATTGTGATATCCCGTCGTTGCTTCTAAACTGCCTTTTTCGTGAAGACGTTTTCGCCATAGATAAATGCTATTGCGACTCACATTAAAGATACGACTTGCTGTCGTGACTGACATGCCTCCATCTATCGCCTGCATTACTTTTTGACGTAAATCGAGACTGTAGGCAGCAGGCATCGGCTGTTTCTTTTCATCTCTCGAAACTCTCACTGATATTCTGTCATAACCTTGCTGGAGCTGAAGCAATTAACGGTCAAGCAGACATTTTGATTACAGACGATCAAGATTTGTTAGAACTGAGTCCATTTCGTTCAGTAGAAATTATGATTGCTGTCGACTTTCTGGCTCGCATCAAATTATTATTATTCACCTAGAAAATAGCATCACACATCTGAAAGAGCGGAGAGAGTGACTTTCAGTTAGCTACGTTTAAGCTTTGCCGTGACACGACCTTTGAGAATTTCAAGTTCTGGAAGTTTCAAGAGCATTGCCAATCCAAAGAAAATGGAAAGGGATACGGCGATCGCCACAGCTAGCTCTAACCCTTGAATATAGAGATTATTACCAAAGCTAAGAGAAGCCACTCCCATTGAAATTCCCCAGCTCGCGCCACCTGCAACAACACTTGCTGCAACTAATCCCAATAAATTCAGACCCCATTTACCCAAGGGCAAACCGCCCAAACGCTTGCTCAGCAGCACGATCATAATTGCCATTGAAAAAACATTGACACCAATAGTTGCAAAGACGAGACCCGGTGTTTTGAAAGCATTGACAAGGAAAAAGTCGAGAACGGCATTTACGAAAATATTAATCAAACTAATCCGTGACGGCGTTACCCCATCGCCTAAGCCATAGAAAACCCGCACCAAAATATCGCGCCCTAAGTAGAAAAACATTCCCAAACCGTAGGCCATCAAGACTGGCGCAACGACCAATGTCGCATCGGCTGCAAAGGCATTGTATTCGTAGACAATACGGATAATTGTTTTCGCTTGGGAAATGAAAATAGCGCTGAGGGGCAACATCGATAGGGCAGACAGCAAGAGACCTTGGCGAATTCTTTGTTTCAGTTCATCCCAATTTTCTGGCGCTGCCAACCGTGAAAAGACAGGTAAGAGCGGCACTAAAATCATGTTGGAAATGATGCCGAGGGGAGTCAGCACAATGAAATTGGCATAGCGCATCGATGCCGCCGCCCCTTCGATATAGGACGCAAAAAACATATCTGTGTAGACATTGATATGCAGCATCCCCGACGATAATGTCGCCGGAATCATTACCTTCAGGACATCCTTGACCCCCGGAATTGCTAAGTCAAACCTTGGCCGCAACGACCCTAAACCCGACTTCCATTGGGCAAACAATTGAGCCAACCATTGCAACACCGCACCACATAATGTCGTTCCCGCCAGAACAATACCGCCTAAACGCACATATTCGGGTGCATTAATCTCTGCGCCAAACAGCCAAATTAAACTCCCGACCCCAATCACAATACTGAGGCTAGAAAAGAGCGGACTAATCCCCGGCAGCCAATATTGATCGGAGGCATTAAGAGTACCAAAGCCAATACCAATTAAGCCTGCCAGCACTGCCAACGGAGCCATGATTTGCAGTTGGAGAATGGCAAGATTTCGGACTTCTCCTTCTAAACCCGGTGCCAGCAGATCAATGAATACTCCCGCAAAAACCACTAAGACGATCGCCACAAAAAACAAACCGATAGTGACAATGGTCGAAACCGTTTCGACGAGAGGCGCTGCGTCCTTTTGATCTCGCTTGGACAGTACACTCACCAAGGCACTGTGGAATGGCCCGTTAATACCGCCCAGCAGAATTAATAAAAATCCCGGAATGATATAGGCATAGGCATAGGCATCTACCACTGGCCCTACACCAAACGCTCGGGCGATCGCCTGTTCTCTGACTAGACCAAAGACTTTACTAATAAGGGTGGCGATCGCAACAATACCTGCAATGCCAGCCAGAGAACGGGATTTTTTCGGGGAATCAGCCACAGTAGTACCGATAAACAAAACTTCTCTATTTTTGCTTAGAACGGTTGCTTTGAGAATTGTGTACTCGAAATAGGAGTGAATTTTGTCTAACACAACTACTTTGTTGCAAGAAGTGAGAACAATGTTGGATGGACTAAAAATCAAAATCTTCAGTTAATCTATTTGTTCTGGTAAAAAAATCACTGTCTTGATCAAGCAAAACATTGATAGATAAATTTTGTAAAACAACTATATGTTTAACTTTTTTTGATAAAACAGAAATTTGTTGATAGTTGAGAGCAAATGCAGAGCCTAGGAAACTTTTGTTTCTTAAAAGTAAAGATAGTTTTCTGAGAGCTTATATAAGCTTTTTAAAGGAAAATATAATTGTATTAGAGATGCCAGAAAATCATCGTTACCAGAGAATAAAAAATGAAAAATATATTCTTTCTTTCTGCTGGAATAACTTTGTTGATGGGTTCAAACTTTCTGCTTACCCCTTCTGTAAAGGCGTTAACAATCACCTCAAATTCAGGCAAAGAATATAATTTGAGCGTTTTAACGGCTGACTATGGCGATCCTGGTATAGAGGCCAAACTTCAGCAACAAGATTGGTGGGAGGATGAATCCTTAGCTGCTGAGTTGGCAGAAAAAGTAAAGCTTGATTTAGGAAGTTGGAGCCCCCATACAGATATATACCCACATACCTTGAGTCAAGGTGTTTCCTTTGTTTGGACTCAGGGGGTTCAAGTAAATGGAGAGTTTGGAACCAGAGGACGTTTCTGGGATGAAGACCTCAATGAAGTGAGTTATCTATATGCTTGCCGTACTTGTCGAGTTAACTATGCGGTAGAAGTGCCAACACCCACAGTGATTTTACCAAGTCTTATAGGCATGGGGTTCTTTGCTAATGGCAAACAGAAAAAAACTTCGTCTATAGGTGTTAATCCTAATTGATTTTCCTAATCAATTTTATGTTTTCCAGAGTGGTTGGTGAAATAACGCTGTTCCTTGAAATCAAAAAATTGGCGATCACCTACTAGCCTTCTAAATCAGCGATAGATCTCCTTACTGGTCATCCTAAGAAGAAGGGTTAGGCGATCGCCGAACAAATATTTCTAGCGATAGTCATTGAAGATTAATTGCCAAGTTATCTGCAATAGAGAGCCATATTACTCATATCTAAAAGCGTAGGGAAATTTGCCGCTGGAGTAGCCGCTACATTATCAACTGCAGCAGGTGCAAAACTGGTTAATACGACTTCTTCGCCGCCAAACACCTGTAGTTTATTGAAAGAGCTAGCTGTCGGAGCCGCGGGATTCAAGACCGACTGGAACAAGTTAAGTTCAGAAATAATGCCAGAGAAACCTTGTTGGCCCACAAGCTCTCTGCTGAGATCTACTGGACTAATAAAACGTAGGACAGCACGACCAAAGTCATTTGTTGTGAAAAGCCCATTAGCATCTGGGTCAGTAGCGCCCGTCACTTCGACTTGAATGCTGTGGAAAGCAGTCCTAGCTCCAACTGCGCTTCTCACTAATCCAGGATTATTGATCAAATCAAGGTTAAGTGTAATTGTGGCGGTTACTGTAACTTTGTTTCCCAAATTAGCGCCAGACCACTTTGCCGTATAAGCTTTCAGATTCTTCGGTTGGGTTGGTTTGACATTCGCTGGGGTCAGGTCAGGGGTAATATCCATCATGGCGATGTCGGAAATGATAGCGAGTAAATTTTTCATGAGACTTTGTTATTTCCTCAGACAATGAAAGGACTCGGTTGATTTCAAGAACATAAAAAAACAAGTTCGAGAAACGTAAGGTCTAAGCTCTTACAGTTTTGGTAAATCCCTGACTGATTTGACTATCACCGAAAATCTCGGTAAAAACAATCCATAAAAAGTCACTTTTAGTCATGTCTTTGCAAAAAAATTTCTGAACATCTCCATCTTGAAAATCCAGGGGCAGTATTGGCTCCATACCTTTGCTGCTGTAAAACGTTTATTTGGTGATGGAGTTTGGCGAAAAGTTTAAGATGGGAGTAAGTCAACCTAACGGCTTACAGCGGAAAATGAATCTAGAAGAAAGGTCGGCGATCGTTCAAATCACAACGCAAAAGCTAAAAGAATACTTACAAGATTTGTACCAAGACAATCTCGATAAAGTTATTTTGTTTGGCTCTGAAGCTAGAGGAGAAGCCAAAATAGATTCCGATATTGATATTGCCATTGTTCTAAAAAACGAATTTAATTTAGATCTTGAGATTGAGAAAACAAGTTATTTCATTGCTGACTTATGTCTTGATTATGGAGTCTTAATTAATCGACTTTTCATGAGTAGAAGTTATTATCAGAATCATCAGAGTGCACTAACTCGTAATCTTCAGAGAGAAGGCATTACTTTATGAATGCCCAGCAACAAGACCTACTCAAAAAAGCTCAAGAGAGTTTGGAAGCAGCTAAATTATTACAAAGTAATCAGTTTTTAGATTACGCAACTGCTCGGGCTTACTACACAATGTTTTACGTGGCAGAAGCTTTTTTGGAAGCAGAAAATCAAAGTTTTTCCAGTCACGCTGCCGTTATTTCTGCATTTGGTAGAGATTTTGCTCGGTTGGGTAAAGTTCCACGAGAATTTCACCGTTTTTTAATCGATGCTCAAGCTTTACGACAAACGGGTGACTACGGCAAATTTCAGGCTATATCCGTTCAACAAGCAACTCTTCAGATTGAGCGCGCTGACAAAATTCTTAATTTTGCTCTCAGACATTTCGAATAAAGAAGTTTCAGCCTAATGATGATCTAAAGAGAACCCTATTTTTTTAGATTTTCAGTCACAAGATTCGTTATTCCATAATCGAAGCACTGACGATCGCCGCTACTATAGATATCTGTTTCCTGTGAGTCCTGACCAAATTTTTCATGCCTGCATCCAACCGTAATCCCATCGCAGACGAAATTCCAAACGCTGATTACCGCAAGTTGCCAGACCGGAATCTCCT
>CAZXBK010000048.1:0-24888 GCA_964638765.1 uncultured Synechococcus sp.
CAGCAAAAGCAATGAGTAAGGTTTTCCTTGAATGTATTATTGCGCCGGAATGTACGCCTGAAGCGCGGGACGTGATCGCCAAGAAAAAGAAATTACGGGTGTTAACGTTGGCTGATTTATTAACTGGCCCCACCCAAACGGTTAAAGCTATTGCAGGCGGATTTTTAGCGCAGGATGCTGATACACAAATTGAAGATCCTAAGGATTGGAAATGTGTCACCAATAAATTGCCTAGTCCCGAAGATCTAGAGGAATTATTCTTTGCTTGGAAGCTTTGTAAGCATGTGAAATCTAACGCGATTTTGGTATCGAAAGATCGCACAACGGTTGGCGTTGGTGCAGGACAAATGAATCGTGTGGGTGCTGCAAAAATTGCATTTGAACAAGCAGGCGAAAAAGCGAAAGGTGCTTATCTAGCCAGCGATGCGTTCTTCCCATTTGATGATTCTGTCCGTAGTGCCGCTGAAGTAGGCATTAAGGCGATCGTGCAGCCCGGCGGTTCTATTCGTGATGAGGATTCGATTAAGGCAGCTAATGAACTCGGCATCATCATGATGTTCACTGGTTCCCGCCATTTTCTCCACTAATTCATAAGCAACAGAAAATTTTGTAGGGTGCGTTAATGAAATGTAACGCGCCTTTTTTTGTGTTTATAGTCATTCCGAATAAGTTCTAGAGGGTCTCTAATATCCTTTCTTGGGGAAGGTGGCCGAAGGCCGGAAGGGGTTTCAGAAGGTTACGCCACTCATACTAATTTTTAGCGGAAAAAGGAAATTCTATCTCTTATTCGAAACTACTATATATTCTTAATTAAATGTGCGTTACGCTGCGCTAACACATCCTACATTTCTTTTTTCTATTTGATAGTTTTAATTGGGTAAAAAGGGAAGCCTTCTAATACGAATTCGATTTTCTTCAATACTCACTGCGGCTCCTGCTTCTAAATCTTCAGCACATGCTCGAATAGCTGCGATCAATAAATGACAGAGAGGTTTTGCCGTTAATCCCTCAATACGAATTCGGATAACTGATGGTCGTAAAGCATTTTGTAGTGCCAAAATTGTGTGGAAATCAGAATCTAAAGTAACGACAATTTGATTATTTATTTTTGCTGTTTCTAGGATTTCTCGATCCGCCGCCGCAGACATCCCAACATCTCCTACATGAACAGCTTCAATGCCAGCATCAGTAAGACAATTTACCGCAGATCTGGGTAATCCTTGGTCAAGCAGCAGTTTCATCTGTTACCGAAATTTCAATAATGCGATCATCAAGGTAAGACATCGCGAACATTAATGCTTGTTGAATGTCTTCTTCTTCTAGTTCTGGAAACTCCGTATAAAGCTCTGTTCTATCTGGATAAAGACGCAGTAGTTCTAGAACTCGACGAACAGTTAACCGAAGATCTCGGATACAGGGCTGACCATTCATTTTTTTTGGATTAGTAGTAATGCGGTCTAAGTTCATTTTGTTATCTCATTAGAAATATGAGTTTCAGGGTTCAATGATGACGTTTTCGTAGATATCGGCAACAGGGCATTCAAATTCGATGCTGGGAATGATGAGTGTGTCTTGTTCTTCAAAGTCTCGATAACCCCACATATCACATGTTTGTTTTTGAAAGAGTTCTACCGAAATCTGGTCGCTTTCAATCAAAATATATTCTTGTAGGCTAGGGATTTGACGATAGTATTTCAGTTTGTTTTTGCGGTCATAGTTTGAAGTGCTTGGAGATAAAACTTCGAAGATGACTTGAGGATATTGAATCCATTTAGTTGCGCTGAGATCTTCGGGATGGCAACTAATCACTAAGTCTGGATAAAAGTAACGTTGATTTGCTTTTCCTTCTATTTTTGCAGTCAAGATATTTATTCGCCAGCCATTCTTTTTGACATAGGGATGTAAATTTTGAAAAAGATTTAAAGTGATGTCATTGTGAACTAGAGTGCTACCTGTTCGATTAAAAAGTTGACCATCGACATATTCATAGCGATATTCTTGTTGGGCTTCCCAAAGATGATATTCTTCGGCAGTCATTCTCGGTGGGAAATTTGGGGTTGCAATCATAGTGAGTCACTTTTCAACATAAAGTTTGTTTTTTAAGACTGAAGTTTTTCGAGTTGTTCGGTGGCATACTCTCGAACTTGTTCATCTGAATCATTGACTGCTCTATCGCCCAAAACTTCTAGAGTGCGGGAAGACTCTCGATAAGACTTCACCAAAATCTCTAAAGCCGTTTGTCGTGGATTAGTTGCAAACTGAGCAACTTTTCCGGTTCCTCTTTCAAAGGGATCTTCTAGAGTGATCGCCGCCATAAACTCCAGCATATTTGGTTCATCTTTCCATCCTCTGGCTAATTCCTGCACTGCTGCTTTACGCACAATTGGATTGTCATCATGTTGAGCGCGTTGTTTGAGAATGGGTAAGGTGTCGGGGTCGTTTTTCCATCCTCTGGCTAATTCCTGCACTGCTGCTTTACGCACACGATAGTTGTCATCATGTTGAGCGCGTTGTTTGAGCCAAGGTAAGGTGCCAGAAAAATCATGCCAAACTAAGGCAACTGTTTGTACTGCTTTTTCGTGAACTTCCCACACTAATTTCGCATCTTCATAGGAATTGTAGAAATAATCCAAATCAAATCGAGTTAGCTTTTCTACTTGTTTTTTAAGGAGCTGGCCAGTACGAGAAATATCTGACCGCTGCCGAACTTCCAGTAAGCATTCCGCTGCCAGAAAAATATTGCTATGACGAGTTTCTTTGCTGTTAATCGTCGTCAGTTTTTTAATTATTTTTCCCGTAAACTCTGGTTCGATCATTCCAGAAATTAACCGCAATACCTCTACCCAAGTTTCCTCTTGCCAATGAGACTCAAATGTTTGTTGCCAGAGACGGTCAAAAGTTAGCTCTTTCGTCTTCTCAAACTTCCGTACAAAAGCACTCGCACAAAAATATTCTAGAAAAGTTCGATGCACAAACCCATAATTATCACCACCCAAATCACAGAGAATAAAATTCCGGTGGCGTAATTGTTCCAGCATCACCCCCGCGACTTTTTTCGGATTCTGAATTTCCATCCCCTTTAGACTTGTCCTGAGAATATCTTTCAGATCTTCCCCCGCAATAATATTCCCCTTTAGCCCATCTTTACTGGACTGCATATAGTCCGCCACTTGCCGGAGAATCGCTTGCTTATCACTCACATCGATCGCCCTCGGATCGAGATCTTCGTTAATGAGATTCCGCTCAAAATCCCACTGATGTAGCAACACCTCCGATGCTCGTTCATAGAGCCTTGCCCGATCCCGTGGCAGTTCCTGATACCGATTGAGGATTGCCATCATAGTCAACAACAGCGGATTCACTGCCAACTGTCGAATAGCTTTAGAATCCTTGACTGCTTTGGTTAATCGTTCTTGTTTCCGATCCCGTTCAATTTGCTCTGTTTTTTCTTCCCTAAAGGTCAGCTCATGCCACCGCTCAATAAACGTTGTGACCTGCTCATCCTCAAAATCCTGAAGCATAAAATGTTGAAACTCTGCATCCCGGAGCCGTTGAGCTTTATAGCCGAGCCACCGCGATGTCACCACCACCCGCACTTGGGGATAGTCATTCGTAAACCCATGAATATCGTTAATCACCTCTTCCCGCAGATGCGGATCAAAAACCTCATCCACCCCATCAAACAACGCCAGAACATTTCCTTCCCGGAGTTGTTTGTCTACATCAAATTGATTGAGCTTATTAACAAAATTCCCTTGGTGCAAAAATTCCAGAAAACTCTTACATTTTCCCGCTGCCTTATCCCGCGCATAGAGTCGCAATTCGATGAGTAACGGTAAAGGGTGAGCTGGCAATTCCCGCAAAGGTTTTTCCGCCCAATCCAACGCCAAATATTGCAATAAAGTCGATTTCCCTGATCCCGGATCACCAAGAATCACGACATAATTTTTGTCCGGCTCCTGAAGCATCTCCAACACCGAGCGGGGCGACTGACTCACATACCGACGGCGGGATTCCTCTAGCTGATATTTTTCCAGTTCGATATCATCAATTTCTCCCCGTTCCCGCAATTCCTCTAGGCGATCCTTCGGGATATCAAAGACCTGCGGCAAAAACTCCTGACATTCCCGCACCGTCTGAGGCACAAAGATTTTCCAAAGCCTTAGCCCGTTGTAGGCAGAACCCGACGCATCCAAGGAATCCAGCTTGACATTGCCATATTGCTCCTGAATCGTTTCTGCATATTTCGCCAGATTAAAATCCGGTTGAATGCCCGCGAGATTAGCGGTGTTGGCGGCAATTTGTTCAAGGTTTTGCGCAGAAAAGATTTCCCGTAGTTCCGAAGAATTTTTCAGTAACGTTTTAACCGCTCGAATATAACCCTTACTGATTTGTCCCCAATCAAACTCCTCCGGCAAATAAAGTAAATCCAGCTCTTTCCAGACCTTAATCAGATCTCTGGCGGGAATACTGCGACACTCTTCCTGAAACGCCAAACCTAACGTTGTCGCGACTCGCTCGTCCTGCACAAACTTTTTGAGTGGCTTTTTGTATTCCTTGATCAAAGCTTCGTGGATACCCTGAAACTCCAGCTCTTCCTCCACGAGCTTCAGAAATTCCTTGATTGCCAGACCGTAGGCTTTCTTGAGATCGTCTTGCTTCAACTCCCCAACTAAGCCACCCAGACAATCCTTAAAGAAATCTTTGACGTAATCCTCTAGCGCACCTTTTGCCAGCTCCTTTAATATCGGCGCGGCGATCGCCCCACCCACATTCACCACTCCCCAAGCTACGACCCAATCAATCATCAACTAACCCAAGCCCATCTTCTCTGCGTTGCTTCAATTATGCCGAAAGTTTCTAGAGACGTGGTTTACAGCAAAAAAAATCCCCAAGCAACTAGCTGCTCAGGGAAAATAAGCTTTTATGAATTACACAAGAATCAGGCGATCGCCGCCCTATATGAATTAGCTTTTAGCCTTGTTTCTTGTCGCGCATAGACTGAACAAATTTATCAAAAAGATAGTCAGCATCGTGGGGGCCGGGACTCGCTTCGGGGTGATATTGCACAGAGAAGAAAGGCAATTCTTTGTGTTCGAGACCAGCAACCGTGCGGTCGTTGAGGTTCAAGTGCGTAATTTCAATATCATCACTCATCGACTCCTCAGTAATCGCAAAACCGTGATTTTGGCTGGTGATTTCGATTTGCTTTTCCTTCAGACCAGCCGGTTGATTCAGGCCACGGTGACCAAACTTGAGCTTAAAGGTTTCAGCACCGAGGGATAATCCCAGAATTTGGTGACCCATACAAATACCAAACGTGGGTTTTTCCGCTTTGAGAATATTTTTTACCGTGGCAATACCTTCCGTTACTGCCGCTGGGTCGCCGGGGCCATTAGAAAGGAAAATACCGTCGGGGTCAAAGGACAAAATCTTTTCGGCAGGGGTGTCCGCAGGCACAACGATCACTTTGCAACCATAGCTAGCGAGACGCTTAAGGATATTACGCTTTACACCAAAGTCGATAGCAACGACTGTCAGATCAGCATTTTCAGTTGTGGTTGTACTAAATTCCCAGTTACTGTCGGTCGTCTCCGTCCACTCATAAATCTCAGCGGTTGTTACTTCCTTAACGAGGTTTTGACCTTCCATATCTGGCGTTTCCTGTAGCTGCCGCAGCAACTCATCAGGATCAAGGACTTCGGTCGAAATCGCGCCATTCATCGAACCAGACACCCGTAAACGGCGGGTCAAATCCCTAGTATCAATGCCATAAATACCCACAACATTATGTTGCTTGAGATAGTCCGGCAGAGCTTGGGTAGAACGCCAGTTGCTCGGACGAGGCGCAATATTTCTGGCGATCGCCCCCTTGACTTGGGGAGCACCAGACTCTTCATCTTCTGGCGTAACGCCTGTATTACCTAGCTCTGGATAGGTGAAAGTCACAACCTGACCACGATAACTCGGATCAGTGAGCACCTCCTGATAACCCGTCATCCCCGTATTAAAAACAACCTCACCAAAGGTCGTACCAGTTGCCCCGAAGGAGCGCCCTTGATAAGTTGTACCGTCCGCGAGAACTAGGAGAGCAGGCTTAGCTTTCACCAGAGACATAAATATATGACCTTTACATTGACATAACTTCTGCGCTCAATCTTACTTGATTAGCCCCGCTTCGCCATCCACAATCTCAGATTTAAAGGTTAACTTTTCGTGACCACCATAAAGTTTTTTAAGCGGCCACCAAAGTGTCAAAATTACAGCTACAATAAAAGTGTAGATTTGACATCAAACAGAAATGAGTAACCCCCAAGATATTCAGTCGTTATTTCACAGCGCCCATGCTGAAGGCGTTTTGTCAGATAAGACATTGCAATCCCTTGATGTTCACGACCTTGGCGTTGCGATCCAGGCAGGACTAGGTATTGAAGTCGATGATGTGATGTCTTCGGAAGTTGTGTTGGTGACGATCATGCCGGATGATTCCAGCTCAATTCGCTACAGCAGTAATGCCCAAGCAGTTCGGGGTGGTCACAACGCCATTCTCGATGCTTTAGAGCAATGCCCCCAACAGAGCGAAATTTTGATCCACAATCGTTATCTCAACGGTTCGGTGTTATACCCCTACGGTTTTTTAGATCAGGCGGTGCGCATGACCCCACAAAATTATGATCCGCGTCTAGGGACACCTCTATACGATCAGAGCCTTGTATTGTTGGGTACAGTACTCGCCAAGGCACAGGAATTTAGTGACAATGGCGTGCCAGTGCGAACGATTACTTTACTGATCACCGATGGCGCAGATGTCAGTTCCCGACGGGCAACGGCAAAGGATGTGAAAGCGGTAGTAGAAGACATGCTCAAGGCAGAAAACCATACGATCGCCGCGATGGGTATCGATGATGGGGGGGCGACAGATTTTCGCCAAGTATTCCGTGATATGGGTATCCGCGATGAATGGATTTTGACCCCCGGACAGGGAGAACAGGAAATTCGTCAGGCATTTCAGCTCTTTTCCCAATCGGCAGTACAGGTCAGTCAATCGGCCAGCAATCTGTCGGGATTTTAAAATTAAGGTGTCTGGGGCAAGGTCACAGTTACGGATGTACCAACATCTAGTTCACTGTCAATGTGCAATTCACCACCGTAAATTTTGGCAATGAGCTGGGCGATCGCCAACCCTAGTCCAGCTCCCTGCTGTTCATGCTTTTCCCGCTGGAATTGCTGTAACGCTCCAATATGCTGGCTGTGCTGTTCGGAAATACCGACGCCACTGTCCTGCACAATAATCTTTTCGAATCCTTCTTCAGCAAAAAACTTCAAGCTAATTGATGTCCCAGCCGAGGAAAATTTAGCCGCATTATCTAACAGTTCAATTAAAAGTTTTTGACAGTCAACACCATTCAGCTGCGTCTGCTCGATAGTAATTGCAACATCAAGATCACCCTCTCGGCTGTGGGGACGGAGAGCCTGTCGGGCAATTTCGGTTACAAGGTCAACGGGGGTAGCAGCGATCGTTCTTTCTGGGGGAGTACGGCGTAGATAGCGATCCTGCAATTGCACAAAACAAAGATATTTTTGGATTAATTTGTGAAGGCGATCGCCAGACTTATGAATATCGAGCAGTAGCTCTCGAATTGTGCCTAGTTCTAGATTATCGAGGTCTGCCAATAAAAATTCCGAAGCCCCTAAAATCCCCACTAAAGGCGTACGAAACTCATGGGGTAAAGACGTTGTAATACTTTGGCGGAGCTGCTCTAGAGAGCCTTCGTAATAGGATTTTAGTTGTGCCTGTTTATTGAGGCGCGTTTCTATCGCCCGCAATAGCGCCTCTGTCGAAAAAGGCTTCGTTAAATAATCATCGGCTCCGAGATCCATACCATCGCGGATATCCTGCTCCGACGAAAATGCCGTTAAAAAGATCAAAGGGATCGCCACCGTTTCCTCTTTTTTTTGCAGCTGGCGCAAGACCTCATAGCCTCCTCGGGGCATAGGTGGTAAACCCACATCACAGAGAATGAGATCTGGCAATTTTTCTGTCGCAACTTCAATGCCGTGGTGGGCATCATAGGCTGTGAGGACAGTAAAGCCTCGTGCTGTCAAAATATCGTAGACAATATCTAAAATCGCCTGTTCATCTTCAATTACCAAGATAGTTGTCATACGTACTGAATGCTAAACAGTGAGGGGAATATCAACAATAAATGTGCTACCGACCTGTAGCTCACTCGTAAAACGGATGGTGCCGCCGTGCAGCTTCGTATATTCGTAAACGATATTGAGACCAAGACCGGATCCTGAAACCGTATTTGTGTTGCTGGCACGGTAGAAAGATTCAAATAGATGCGGTTGATCTACCGGAGGAATGCCAATGCCTTCATCTTTCACAACAAAGTGTAAAGTGTGGACATCACCGTTAACGTTGAGCGTAACACGGCTATGGTCACTGGAATACTTGCAGGCGTTAGTTAATAAATTACTTAAGATATAGCGCAATAAATCAGGATCTACCATCGCCGGATTAGGAATATTTCTGTGGTGAATAATCAACTCAATGTCGTGATACTTACCATGACTGAGCTTGATATCAGCAATAATCATTTCACAAAGTTTTGTAATATCCGTTGCCCGGCGATCGCACTGCAATTTTCCTGCTTCTAAACGACTCATAGAAAGCAAATTATGAATGAGCTCTTCAATGCGATGGGCATTCACTTCAATGTTTTTTAAATGCTGAGCATAGCGCTCCGGCGTTAAAGTTTCACCGTAGTTTTCTAAAATCTCTGCTGCACCCAAAATCACAGTTAGTGGAGTACGAAATTCATGGGAGGCAGTGTTAATAAATCGACTCTTAAGGTGATTGAGTTGTCGCTCTTGTTCAAGGGCACTTTCTAGCTGTTTTTGAGCCTGCCGTTGCTGGGTAATATCCGAGGCCACCCCTAAAACCTGTGAGTACTGATTATTTTTCGCTGATCGCAGGGGGATTTTGATCATTCGAAAATAATGTATTTCCCGGAGGCAGTCTGTCACCTTTTCCTCTGGAAAGACCATCGTTTTTTGTTGTCTTAGGGTTAGGCGGTCTGTTTGTAAAAAACGTTCGATTTCATCGGCACAAGAATTAAACTCGGCTTCCGTTTTGCCGATTAGATCTTCCGTTTCTACACCATATAAATCTGCAACAGCTTGATTAACTAAAATAAATTTGCCGTCTATATCTTTAACAAAAATCAAATTAGGATCATTGTCGATAACTTGCTTTAAAAAGGCTTGGTTTTGACGTAATTTTGCTTCCGCACGTTTTTGTTCGGTGAGGTCTTGGGTATGTACCATCACAATATTTGGCGGAATAAAAATATAGGAAATCACGAGAAAACGTAGAAAGAGTTGTTGGTTTGTGGAGGCTCGATATTGAGTTTTGAGGTTTGCTTCAAAGCTACGTTTTTCAAGGAAAGATTTTTCTATATTGCAATGAATTTGATGTTTTTCGCCGTAAATGACTTGGCTAGTTTGTCCTAGGAAATGGGCGAGCTGGTGATCATTGGCAGCGTCAGCGGCTGAGTTGTAGTTAATTAAATAAAACTGGCGATCGCGGCATTCCCAGGTATAGGTCGGAATAGGAAAATTATCGTATTGGGAGCCGAGTAAAATTTCTGTCTGACGCAACTTATTCTCGGCAGTTTTACGGTCAGTAATATCACGGCACACACAGATTAATACACCTTGGGTTGTGAGGGTCAGAGACACTTCCTGCTGAAAAGTACTGCCATCCGAACGACGGGCGATCGCCTCCCCCTGCCACGATTTTGCCTGCTGGAGCTGGGGGGAGATCTCTGCCGCTAAGCGTGTCTGTTCGGTCGCGTCAAACAAATCCTGCCACGAACAATGATTGAGACTGAGGAAATGGGGATAGCCAAACAGTTGCAAAAACGCAGAATTGACTGAGACGAATTGATCATTTTCTAGGATGGCGATCGCCTCAACTGCCGCTTCGACGGCTGCCAACTGGCGACGTAAATTATCTTGCGTTTCATTGAGGGCAATCGTGCGTTCTGAAATCCGCTGTTCTAATTCTTGGTTGAGGGTTTTTAAAGTACGTTCTAGATTGAGGCGATCGCTAATATCGACACCCGTCGCCATAATGTAACGGGCTTGCTGCTGTTCACTGTCGAGCACAGTGTAGGACAAGCTTAGGCTATGGAAACGACCATCCCGCGATCGCCAATCAATTTCTTGAGTACTGGGTGTTTTCTCCTTAACTAGCCGCGACACTTCCCTGATCATTGCCTTGATATCACCAGCTTTGAGAAATAGCTCCCAAAGATATTGACCCTGCACCTCCTGAAATTGGTAGCCAGTGAGGCTTTCGCAAGCGGCATTAAACCCGACGATACGGCCCTGCGGATCTAGCACGAAAAGTAAGACACCAGTTAGATCAAACATGGTCGTCAAAAAATGTCCTTCCCGTTGCAGCGACGCGATTAAATTTTTCGGTGTGGGATTCGTCTCCGGCGCAGCCTTGGTTAAGGGGAGAAGCAGCTCAGGGTCACTTTTTAGCGTGGCAAAAGTCGGGTTGTCGGCAATTTGGCGATCGCCTCGTGACAATAACTGCGGCGAGGGTTGCGGCGATGGTGGCGTCGGTTTTATTTTTTGTAACTCTAAAGATTGCGCCACAGGATCACAGCATTCTAGTAAACGTTGCTCTGTGATCACCCCCTGCAACTTGCCAGCCTCATCTGTGACCCAAGCCTGCTCCACAGGACTACGTTGAATTGCCATCGCAATTTTTGGCAATGGCATTGTCTGGGGAACGAGTAGCGTTGAGGGTTTGAGCCAATCGGCGGCGATCGCCTGTTTTAAATCAACACCCCGAGCACAGGCTTCTAGAAATTCTAGGTAAGATAGACATCCTTGCATTTGGCTAGTCGGAGTTGTGATGGCGATCGCCGCCAAGGTCGGCTGCTGAAGTAATACCTGGGCCGCGACGAGTAACGACGCTTCGGGGAAGACAGCGACATTTTGCCTGACGAGCACAGCCTCAAAATCAATGAAATCCAGTAGATATAGTTGTCCGAGACTCTTCTGAAGTAGTGGCTTCGTTACCAGCCCTTGCCATTGACCCGCCCCATCAATCACTGGCAGCCAATGTAACCCTTGGCAATGCATCACCTTTAAAACTTTGTGGGGAAAACCAAGCTCTTTTGCCGCCAGCATTTGTCTGGGTAGGACAGCTAGCTCGGCAATTGTTTTCTCCCGCCAACGGCCGTCGTGCAAACAACAAGCTAAGAGCTGTCGAAAGGTGACAACTCCCTGAAAATCGTCCCCCTCCAACACCACAAAACCCGCGAAGGTGACCTTGTCGTGGGTTGTGACCTGGGTAAATCGCCGACTCAAAACAGCAACGACCAATGTCGAAGCCTGAACCGTCCACAAATATCGCTTCGCAATCACAAAAGATCGTTCATTGGAAGAAGAATGCAAGCCTATCACCCGGCGATCGGCAGCAAAGTCAACATTTCACACGTTCTACTACAAGTCATAGTCGCCGTCACATGTCCACAAAACATATCGAAAAAGCCTGATAGTATTATGTCGCCTTGTTTTCCAGCTAGGTTCTAAGATGAATTTTTGTAAAAGTACATTACTCCATCAAAAATCTAATGGGTTTGCCGGGGTCACCTCAAACTCTTGCTCCAGTGCCTGCACTTTCGTGAGTAGAGATGCTGTCAATTGAGTTGTGACTCGTTTAATTTTTTCTTGTGTTGCGCGATCGCCATAATTTGTAGCGGTAGATTCCGCAGCAGCATAGACAAAATCTTCAGTATGGTCTGATTGGCCTAATAGTAAATAATTGGGTTCTACTTCATCTAAAGCTAGCGAACGATTTAAACGGCCAACAATATCAACTATATTTTCTGACACTAGTAATGGTGACAAATATCCATGTAATTCTTGGTGGTCAGAAATCATTTGATAGATCTCAGTTTCTACCATCAGCCTTTTTTCTGTCAGCAGAAATAGTTCATCAAACAATGTGGAAATCACTTGTACTTCAGCCATTTCAAAATACGAGTTATTGTCAAGTAATGAGCGATGTGGTAGAAAGCCTTTAAGATAAATTTGAGAGAAATTAGTTTCCACTTCGACGACAACAAATCCAAAGGTATTTAAAGGTAAAATTGGCGGCAAAGAAATTTGTTGGGAAGCATCAGCAAAGCAACACAGTAATCGGCCATATTCTGGCAATAATAAATCTGCCCAAGCCGTTAAAGTCCGAGTTTGGGGATGCCAACTGTAGCTTTCTTCTCGAGCTGTCTGTATCTCCCCTAATGCTAAATATTTTTCTAAACCAAGGACAGCTAATGTTTGCTGGAAAATAAGCTCCTGTTGCGTAGCTTGTGTTTGTTCAGCGGCAAACTGTTCGGCGATCGCCAACCATTCAGGGCTAACTTCGATCACGACACTGGCATCAGGGTTCGACATCACTAATCCACTTCAATCCCGTCGGTTAGCTCAGACTCTAGCTCGAAGGTAATCAAACTAATCAGAAAAAGACATTTCATCTTCCAAAACCGCACAAGTGTATCGCAACTCAGCTGATAAAACAGAGCCAAATTCTTCCACTTTTCGGGTTTAGGCGTAAAGAAAACCATGATTTTTCGAGCAAGATTTTTGCTATTACAGTCAACATAATCTGTGCCATTTCTATCGGTATAGTAGCATTTCTTTAGGCGAGATTTAGGGTCTGTTTCAATATAGTTTTTTAGGGGGATTTTCTGAGTTTTATGATTTATTTGACTAACCGGTGAAGAATAAATTGCGAGTTCCCAAAAAGCAGGCAAACACTTCCGTTCGAGGTGGGATTGATAGGTTGGTCTTTTGACGCCGAGGAGACGAGTTACTTGCTCTTCATTAATGTCTACTTGGTACAGTTGCTGCTGAAAATAATTTTCTAGTAGCAAGACACAGTTACAACTTGGGCTATTTTTAACGCAAATACTTTCTAGTTGATCGCGATGTTTGAGGAGTAGATTTGTGATTTTCGAGGACAGTGTTGGTTGATTAGCATTAGTACAGGCTGGGTTTTGAGATGGGATCTGGGCGGCGATCGCCGGGTCGAGGGGTACGACATAAAGCTGCTGTTGTAGCTGGGCAATGTAGTTTTCTAGGCGCTGACTATCAAGAAAATAGCGATCGCCGTCAGGAGCTGCTGACCAAAATTTCGGTAATAACTCCAATAAAAAGTCCGTCGCCCAAGCCTGATTGAGATACTTTTTTTGACCGACAGCGGCTAGAAATTCTGCCTTGGTAAACCCATCCGGCGATCGCCCCACCAACTCTAAAATCAGCTCTAGTAATTGCAAATCCCGCGTCTTTTTTTGGGGCGTGACTAAATCCAATAATCGCCACTTTAAACGCAATTTACTATTCACCCAAATACTCAATTTTGCAGTGAGGCTTTTCCCTTGGGTGACTAATTTGGGCTGAAATTCTGTCAGGATACGATGGACAAATTCTGCCGCAACCTCATTGACCAAACTGTCATATTCATCGCGGTATTGCGCGGCGATTTCCCGCTGGGGACGCGTGAGATTCGGCAGTCGATAAAACACCTGTAACAAAAGCTGCGATCGCCACTTCTTCCACTCAAACTCTAGACGACGCTGTTGCCTAGACGTTAAATCAGACTGTGCCGCCAAATGTCGTAATGCCAAACCGCCACACAAAATTTCGATAGTACTTTTTTCAAAATCATTGTGGGGTCGATAGGTAACCAGAAATTGGCGGAGTGATGTCACAACATTCTTTGTATCGCTATTGATCTAAATCGAAAACTGAACCCGTGTTACGAAACAGTCCATCACCTCTAGGAAAGATTAATCTCTGGCTGCGCCTGGGATCGTTCTAGGGCATGTTCTAACTGCAGGTAAGCATCTGCAACATACCGCTGTTCCCGTAAAAAGCCGACATTAGCGGCGGGTAAAATATGGCTCAAGGTAGCAGCGCTAAAGGCTTGGATTAGTTTATCAATACCCTTCAGTTGGCGACCCCAGTGGAAGGTTTTAGCAGTGCGCAATGCTAAAAGTTCTGCCTTTTGATTGGGTAATAAATGGCGCCCAGTGAACAAACAGCCACCTTCATTGTCGTAGTACAAACAAGATGAACCGGGCGAAAATCCTGGTGTCCAAATGGCGCTGAGAGCACCCCGCTGCCAACTGTCCCGGAAAGGCGTCACCTCCGCCTCGGGCATGAGATAAGCCTCCTGTTCTTGGATGACAATTTCGCAATTTAGAGCCGTTTGAATTTTTGCCACTTGGTTACTGATGGCACTGCGGTGGGTGATAAAAAGGGTCGTAACGCCACCTTTTTCTTGGAGGAAATCAATTGTCCCGTCATGCCAAGGGGGGCAGTCTACCAATGTGTTGCCGCTTTTTTCTACAATAAAGTAGGCCGTGCCACCCAAAGTTTCGCGATTTGGTGTGAAGCTGTAGACCGTGGGAAAGATCTCGCGAGGGGGTTTGGGGGGACGAATATTATTCAACGCGGTATCGCCTATTTCTGTTGATAAATCGCTACCATTGTTGCATTCCCTTGGGGTTTCGACAATTTATTTGCTGTGGCGATCGCCGCTGTCCGTCGAAGTATTTTTAGGAAGGTTAAACGTCAAATTTCATGGAAGTCTGGTTGCTCTTTTTCATTATGGGTGTGCTGACCTATGTCCTCATCCGTCGCACTGTGCCACGAGAGAACAAGGCTCCCATCGGTTTATTGTGGCTCGTGATGATGCTGCCGGCATCGTCTTGGCTCATCTGGATTTTGATCTACGGCACTGCGGTGCAAATGCCCCTGTTGGCGATGTTGCCTTTGCTGATTATTTCCCCAGTCACCTATTGGTCACTCATCGAATGGGGTAAACCGAAAACCAAAGAAGATGAGCACAAAACGGATGCCGTCTCTGAAATACTACCCAAGAAAGGTAAAGAGACGATTTCCCTTAAAAAGGAAGATCCTCAGGCTGATAAAAAACAGAAAAAAGCAAGCCGCCCCATTAGCAACAAAGAGGAAGAGGCACTGAGGGATTGTTTTCCGTGGGGCATTTATTACTTACAAAATATTGATTATTATCCCCAAGCCGTGATCTGTCGCGGCAAGCTGCGGGCTGTACCGAAGGAAGCTTACAAAACAATTCGCGATAATGTCGAAAATTTATTTGGCGATCGCTTTATTGTGGTCTTCCAAGAAAGTTTTAAGGGACAACCTTTTTTTGCATTAGTCCCGAATCCTTGGAAGGCGGAACAGGAATCGGGTAACCAAGAACCCCTCACTCGACCTCTACTGGCGATCGCCCTAGCGCTGATCACCGTCTTTACCGCAACGGTCATGGGCGTGGAACTGCAAGAAGTTGACCCGGAAGTTCTCCAGCAAGACCCCAGCATGCTTTTGCAAGGATTGCCCTATGGTTTGCTTATTGTTGTAATTTTCGGGTTCCATGAACTCGCCCATTACTTCACTGGGTTGTATTACAAAGTCAAATCTAATCTGCCCTACTTTGTCCCAATCCCGTTTTTTGTGGGAACCCTCGGTGCCTATACCCAACGGCGATCGCCTATTCCCCACCGCCAAGCCCTCTTTGATATTGCAGCAGCAGGCTCGTGGGTCGGCATGTTATTAACGATCCCCTGCCTCTGGATTGGCTTGAGCTTGTCCCAAGTGGTGCCGATGCCAGAGGAAACATCACTGTTAACGCTAAATGAATTTGATCCACGTTTTTCCTTTCTACTCGCTCTCATTAGTCGTTTAGCGATGGGGGCACAATTTACCGCTGATATGGTGATTGATCTCCATCCTGTGGCGATCGCCGGCTATGTGGCATTTATTTTTGGTGGTATGCAACTATTGCCCATTGGTCAATTGGATGGCGGTTTGATGGCCCATGCAGTTTTTGGTCAGCGCACAGCGGGTGTGATCGCCCAAGTCGCTCGTTTGTGTATGATTGCGGTCGCCTTTGTCGAGCCAAATTTTCTCTTTCTCGCAGTCTTTGCCATTTTGATGCCCATTGCTAATCAGCCTGCCCTCAATGACGTGACGGAACTCGATAACCGTCGGGATTTGCTCGGTATTTTGAGCTTAGTGTTTGTGACCTTAATTTTCCTCCCTGTACCGGGGGCGATCGCCACTTGGTTAAATTTCTAAGTATGGGTTTTGGTCGAACTTTTCAAATTAATTTTTATCAGCATTAATACTGATTTTGCCGCCAAAATACGCTAAAACAACAGTGGCTCTGCAGCGGATACTTGTAGTATTCATGCTGTATGGCGGTCAATTTTCCTGTCACTTTCCTCGATGAACCTACTCCGCTTTTCTAACTTGATCACAACGTTGGCGATCGCCTCGGTCACAACGCTTGTTACTTCATCAGTCGTTGCCCAACAAGCCAATCGACCCCTTGCAATTTTAGTGACGGATAGCGCGAATCAATTGGCAACAGTCGAAAGTGGCCTACAACAACTCAATGCCGAAATTTGGCAAATGTCCCCCACCGGTTTTGTGACAGAAGGGAACACCGCAACAGGTATCCAAGTGCGATCCCTCGACACCCCCAATTCTGTCTCCATCATTGATGGCCAAACGGTTCTCAGTAGAATCCCTGCCAGTCGTCCCATTGTCATTGTTGGGCAGGCAGCCGGAACCACATCGATAGCACAACTCTTACCTCTCATTGAGCGGCCAGTGCAGCTAGTCGCTTTGATTGATGTTCCCGCTAACGGCACAATATTTCCTGCCGGAGCCACCGCCTCCCAGATTGGTACTGTTTTAAATTATTTTCAATTACCCAATCTTCGGAGTAGAGCCGGCAACTTTAGCTCCCAAGATCAACCCTGCGATTCTAATTTTGGTTGTTATCAGTTTGAGGGTAATGGCGATCGCCCCGATGCCACGGTCTGGGTTCAGCAGGACATTATTAACCAATTCCAAGTGGCGCTAAATACTCCCATCGCTCCCGTTACCACAGCGCCCAGTACAACAGAAAATTTTCCTCCCAACGCCAATAACGATAGCTTTGAACTTTTAGCAAACAGTACCCTGACGATTCCGTCTCCCGGTTTCCTTAGCAATGACAATGACCTCAACGGGGACGCACTAAATTCTCCCTACACGGTGCGGGGCGCCCAAAATGGCACCTTACAGGTCTTTATCGATGGCGCCTTTGAATACACACCCAACCCAGATTTTGTCGGCACAGATAGTTTTGTCTACGCGGTAAGCGATGGCACTGATACAGCCGAAGCCGAGGTGACATTATCTATCGTTCCAGCTCCCCTCCAAACCTTGTCCGCCCAAGACGATAGCTTTGAGGTCACCGCGAATACAACTTTTTCGTTAGAAACACCGGGTCTACTCGCCAATGATCCAAACCCTGCAAATCAACCCATCCAAGTTCCGGGCTACGACTACTCCGGTGCCAATGGCCAGTTAATTATTTTCAGTAATGGTGGTTTGCAATACACACCCAACCCCGGCTTTGTCGGCACAGATAGCTTCACCTACACGGTCAGTGATGGGACAGACACAGCCCAAGCAGAGGTGACTTTATCTGTTGTGGCTCCCCTCCAAACACTGTCAGCCCAAGACGATAGCTTTGAGGTCACAGCAAATACAACTTTTTCCTTAGAAACGCCGGGTCTACTCGCCAATGATCTCAATTCAGCGAATCAGCCCATCCAAGTTCCAGGCTATAACTACGCCGGCACCAATGGTCAGCTAGTCATTTTCAACAATGGTGGTTTGCAATACACGCCCAATCCAGGCTTCGTCGGCACAGATAGCTTTACCTACACAGTCAGTGATGGCGAAAATCAGTCCGAAGCAACTGTGATTTTTAACGTTGTACCCGCTAATTAACCACCCATTATTTCTAAAATTCTTCTAAATTTGGGGCGATCGCCTCCAGAGGATTGGGTGTAGTAGGCTGCGTCTTACGGGAGGGGACCACCGAGAAATACGGTTCTAGCTGCCTGTCTTCTACCCAGCCAGAAAAATGCTGGACTGTCGTACTAGCCGAGGTGAGTTCAACGAGTTCTAGCTCGCCACGCATGGCATTCACATCAAGGATACCGGCGTCGGTGTAGCCGTTTTCACTAATCCCCGACGCTCCCAAAGCCAAGAAATTAATATTCACTTCATCAAAACCTCGAACAAAGCGATCGCCACCCCAGTGCCATTCGCGACCCGGCCAAAAAACATTGGTTTCCCAAGGGGGAGTCGGTTGGGCAGAGTCTTCATTTTCCCAACGGTAACCCCCCTCCGGCACAGTCACCATTAGCCCCACAGGATAAGCCACCTCAAAACGACCAAGGCGATCGCCCTCTGTCTCAAACTCCATCGGTTCAAGACTCGCCCACCAGTACACTTCCGTTGTCGTCGTCTCTTCTGTCGGCGTTAAAGTAGTCAGGGGTGTTGTACCCAAGAGGCTACTGTACAAAGGAATTCCGGCGGTTGGGACTTCAGCTTCGAGGATAAATTCCCAGCAATTCCACGCCTCCCAATCCTTGACCTGTTGCCACGGAAACTCACAAATACCACTACCGGTTGCTACCCACATCGACTCACCATTGAGGGCTAGGTCTGTAGGGATAGCACCGACAAGGGGACTATTGTGCACACTGTAGGCGGCTGTTTTGCCATTCTCCCAAGTATCCGTCGTAAAGGTATAGGTCACCAGACCCTTTGCGGGTACTAGGGCAGAGCCTTCTACGGAATATTTTGTCCCTAACCACAGCGTTGTCTCATCACCATTCGTCGTCGTGAGCATGTCAGTAATTTGCTCACCGATTAAATTAATCGGCTGGGTTTTTTCTAAACTGCCGGTATTGAGGTCGTAACGGATCAGGGTTGTCAGTCCGCTAAAACCCTCCCCCTGTTCTGAGGTAATCGCAAACAGTAAAGCATCATCCACCTGCACCACACCACTCACCATCGGAAAGCCTAGGTCAAAGCCAAGACCAGATGCTCGGACTTGCTCCAGGGTATAAAGATCTAGCGTCAGGGGTTCTGTCGCACCATCGGGAGTCAACTCAAAGACTACTTTTTCAGGACTTTCATCGTAATCAGGAAAAGGATTGGGAGATAGATCGGCGCGGTACTGGAGCGTTTGACCGTTCGCCGTAACGCTTTCGCGGGCAGGATCGGCCAACTCATCAAAGAAAAAATCCTCTTCGGCAGGCGCAAAGCTGGGCGACAAAATGGCCCACTCGTTATTCGCGCGACAAAAGACGAGATCATGATTAACCGTCTGAAAGGTTATGGTGTCGTCAGTAAACTCGATATTTTGGGAGCCGTAGTTAAAAATCTCTGTGAGGTAGGGCTGGCGATTGGTATCGAACTGTCTTGCTTCAGGATCGCTCTCGGGGCAATTGGCTGGTATCTCGGCGTCAGGCTCTGGAACACTAGATGTTGTATTATTCGTGGTCGCTGTGTCTTCGCAGGCAATCAACAACGTCATTGCACAGCCCCACAGTAACGGCGATCGCCGAACTTTTTTCATCCCAAACTTACCCATAGAAAACGAACCCAATTGTCCTGTGCCATCATCATATAGGCAGGGTTTTGCAATTTGCCCATCGTTACAAAAAATGATCAAAAGAGATACATCTGCTCCCCAGTCCCCGTGGCAGACAGCCTTCCGTATTTTGAAGCGGCTCCTATTAATTTTGGGTTTGACGGCATTACTGTTGCTGAGTGACAGTATCTGGGCGCCCTTAAGCAGGGCGGAGATTCGGCAATATCACAACGGTGACGGGGCAATGCTCGACCAAGCCCGCCATTCGATGCGGGATATTGACCGTCGTCCTTGGCAAGTGGTGGTCTTTCGCGATGTGCAAAACGGAGTGGCAAATCATCTGGAACTGCGCCTTGTGGGTTTTCCCAATCAAGTTGAATTTCAGCACCCCCAACCACTCCTGATTCAAACCCGTAGCGGGCAGGATTTTCTGGCAGCGGACGAATTTGGACAGAGCGCACCGGCAACAAATGTTGGGCAATATGACGTCACAGAAATTGTGGCCGAGTTACCAACGGATGAACCCCTCGTGCTAGAACTGCCCACAGTCCAGAGAGTTACCCTTAAAATTCCTGTGACAGTGGTATCAGAGTGGCGGCTTATTTCCTAATCAAAACTGCAAGTTAAGACTGGCACCGCTTATCAAACCTTTAAGCTGTAAATTTCAATCTTCTGCAAGGCACACATCTAAGCAAAATTACTGAAAAACCCTAAATTGTCGCGGGCTATTCCTGTTGGAGGTTTGTATCTCCAGTAACAAATAGCAATTCCGTACTTCGTTTTGTATGTCGAAAAATTACGGGGCGTTGCGACTTTCGCTGTTGATTTCGACGACCAAAGCAGTGGTACAAGTTATTCAGCTAGCAGGTCTGTGTGTATCGGCATTATGGAAAATTCTCGGTTAATTCGCTACGCAAAACAGGGACAACCTGAGGCGATCGCCAGTTTTCTGGGAAATCACCTCGCGCGGTTTAATGTGTGGGTGACGGCAACACCAGATCGCTATTGTCTCAACCTCAGCCTCGATAGCCTCGAACCTCCATCACCAGAGGCGATCCTACCGTCAGTACAGCGGCTCATTTGTAAGCTAAACCCAGCCAATGTAGAGCTTGTCAAAATCTCAGCACGACACTACGGCGACCTACAGGCGGTATGGCAACAAACATTTCTTCTAAGCGAAATAGCGGCGGATAAACCGTTGCCAGCCAACATAGCAGACCCGATTATCTCCTCGGCAAAGACCACAACGGCGGTTAAACCTCCAGCAATCTCGACAGAAAAAATCACCTCCACAACGCAATTGGCGATCGCCATTAATACAGGCTTACAGGATTTAGCCGTCGCAGCGAAGGTTGTCCACCACAAAAATATTGTGCGGGTGGAATTACGGGGACGGGAAGTGCCAAAGCGCGGTGACTGCTTAACGGTTATCTATGATCTTTTACAAAAGCTAGAGTTGCCGACAGCGGATATTATCCAAGTTGCAGGGTTAACGGCAAAACAACTACAACCCTCTTGGACTGAGGAAATCAACCTTGATGAACTATTACTCAGTCGCCAACAAACCCTTTACAAAAAATTTGTCTCATTTAAGGAAGAAGAAGAGTTTTGGTTACCCCTTGGGTTGGGTTTGGCTGTGGGCTTATTTTTATTTATTGTGCCCCTCTTTGATTTTGCTTTCAGTGTGGCGGGCACTATAATTTTCGACCTTGGGCAAGCCATCGGCTACAGCCTTATGGGTTATTTACCGACGGGTATTAACAACCCCTTTGAGGGGGGCGGCATCCTGACAGCCTCTGGGCGATCGCCGTTACTTTTTGGCAGCTTTTATGGCCTATGGGGATTGCTGTTGTTTCTGGGTCGACGCAAGTTTGTGTTGATGGTGGTCGTGGTCATGATCGCGCTGTGGCACGGACTCGTTTACCAATCAAGCATTCTCACCAATCTCTTTGTCGATGCGAGTGGACAGCTCATGCTGTGGGGCTTGGCGTCGGTGTTATTTTACTGTGCCCTCGGCGGCTACTCCTGCCGTAACCAAGGGGAGCGATCCCTCTATATGATTTTTGGCACATTTTTTATGTTTCACCACCTAGAGCGCTATTGGCAAATGTGGCAGGACAGCACCAATACCTTGGCATGGAGCGCATTATTGGGTATTGCCCTCACATTGACGCTACCCTATCTGACTTACTGGGTTTTCCGGGCCAATAGAGACAATAAACAGACCAAAGAAAACCGCGCATCAAATCGCTCTATACAGTCTGTGGCCTAAGGCTTAGCTGGGATAACTTTTAGGACGGTAAATGCTCGGCGATCGCCGCTTCCACAGCCGCAGCCCAACCGCGACAACCCGTATCAGGTGCGACTTGCCAACCGTATTTTTCGATGTAGGGCTTTAAATCTGGATGGGGGCCTTTGACACCCGGCACCACAATCGCCACATCAACGGCTTCGAGCATCGACAAATCATTGGGGCTATCCCCCAATCCCACAGTGGTAATTTTTTCGTCCCCATCGTGGGCTAGTTGCCATGCCTTAGCGACCAATTGCACCGCAAGACCCTTCGCCGCTCCCGCACCGAGTAGGTGGCAAAAACGATTACCCACAAGAATTTTAAATCCTAGTTCTTGGGCGATCGCCTCTAAAGTTTGAATGGAGGTTTCTGGCCGGATAAAAGGCTCACTAAATTGGCGATCGCAGGCTTTACTAATCGCTTCGGCAGATAGCCCTGTTGCAGCTTCTAAATCGGCTAGCGTTAAATCCCCAAAGCCCCTAAGGGTTTCGCCTGTTTCCACTGACAGTTTTCGTAAGCCTTGCCGTGCCTCTTCGTAGGTGACACCGAGGGTAAGGGTTTCAGGACTTGCGACGAGGGTGGTGTGATCCGTTGCAACCTGTGCAACCCTCTGAAAATCAAAGCGCGGGTCATTGATCTCAAAAAAAACACCACTACCGTTTTCGACGATAAAGGGGTCACCCAAGCCGAGAGCTGAGCGCAAATCACTCACTTCGGCTTTGGTTTTACTCGTGGTCGGCATCACGGGAACCCCAGCCGCACGTAGTGTTTTAATCGTTGGAACAGCAACATCGTACTGGTAGTCGTCGTGGTTTAGGAGCGTGCCGTCGAGATCAGTGAAGCAAAGGAACATTGGTAATCCAAGCGATTTGGTAGGGCGAGAGGTTTAACTTTTCGGTGCCCTCGTTAATGGTGACACCGCCAAGCAGATCATGCCATTCGTCGGTACAAATCAGGTTTAAATTTGACACAGCCACAGATTTTGGGCGATCGCTGAGATTGTAAATACAAAAAATACTCTGACGGCGATCGCGACTTTGCCGCCACAACCCAAAAATTGACCCACTCCGGAAATCAAGAGTGTACTGGGTCGCGTTAGGGTGAAACGCCTTTTGCTGACGCCGAATAGTGATTAGCCGCTTTAACTCATTAAAGACCCAATATTGATCAGAACTTTCATCCTCAAGTTTGGCGGAAAGTTCTGCATAGTCCCATTGGTGACGGTTAATGCTGCGGTTATGTCCCGTTGCTTCTAATTTTTCATAATCATTAGGCGTCGCGAGCAAACTATGCACATAAAAAGCAGGCACTCCTTCTAGCGCCATCATGATTGCTTGGGAACAGACAAACCGTTGCCGTTGCCATTTATCCTCGCCTTTTGTTGTGCCCTTGAGAGCATCAAAGAGGGAAATATTGAGTTCATAGGGGCGCTGGCTACCGTCACTTTGACTGCGGTAATTAATCCGTGCCCCAAAACTTTTCATCGTTTCCACTAACTCATCAAATTCTTCTCCCTCAATGAGACCCTCCGCCGGACGCAAGCCAATGCCATCATGGGAAGCGGTGAAGTTGAAATAAGCGCAACCCTCTTGGGCAGGGGGCATACTCTTCATCCAAGTTTTGAGGTGCTTTGATTCGCCACGGATCAGGGCGTTTAGCAGCAGCGGTGGCAGGCTGAAGTTGTAGATCATGTGGGCTTCGTTGCCCCGCCCAAAGTAGCTAAGATTTTCGCGATTGGGGACGTTCGTCTCGGTAATGAGAACCGTGTCGGGATAGGTCACCGCCAAAATTTCCCGAAAAAGCTGAATAGCAAAGTGGGTTTCCGGGAGGTGAATGCAGGGGGTATTAAGGCGCTTCCAGAGAAAGCCCACCGCATCGAGGCGAATAAACCGTGCCCCGTTACGGCAGTAGCTCAGCAGAATATTAATAAATTCCAGTAGTACATCGGGATTAGCAAAATTTACGTCCACTTGGTCGGCACTAAAGGTTGTCCAGACGTGTTTTGTACCGTTCGCCGTTTCGACAGGCGTCAACAGTGGACTACTGCGGGGACGAATGACTTGGTGGCAGTCGGTTTCGGGGGGATATTCAATAAAGTAATTACAGCCGGGTTCTTCTTGTTTAATAAACTGCTGAAACCATTTAGACTGGCTAGAAATGTGATTAATCACAAGATCTGCCATCACTTCAAAATTCTCGGCGATCGCCGCCACATCATCCCAAGTACCCAGTTCTGGGTTGACCTGAAGATAATCAATCACCGCAAAGCCATCGTCAGAGCTATAGGGAAAAAACGGCAGAATATGCACCCCACTAATCACACCCTTGAGGCGCGCATCCATAAACTCTTTCAAGATCGGTAACGTCGGGCGATCGCCATCCGTTTCACTCGGCAGCAATGTGTCGCCGTAGGTGATCATGAGCGTTGTTGTTTCATCCCAAAGCTTCGGTGGTGTAGTCGCCTGCTCCGCTGGTATGTGCTCATCAATAGCCTCGATCACTTGCGTCTTGAGCACTTCAAAATCAAGGTCAGGATAAAGGGTTGGTAGATAAAACCGGAGGCGATCGCCAAAATCAGCAAGGGAAACAGTCATAGCCTACAAAAACAGATAAACATCAGCACTTGAGCACCCCAAAACAAACACACCACAACAGCCATTTGTCCGACAGAACAAAAGCGAAAGATTATCTAGCTCGATTTCTTTGAAAAGAAACACAACAACAACAATCGAGCCAAAGCCACTGACCAGTCCAACAAAAATTCCGTTTGTCCTGTGGGGTAATTCAATTAGACCTAAGTCTAAAACGCATCCCAGTCGGCGTTGTAGGGGTTGTTACACCTTTTAGCACATAGAGCACAGAGAATTTCGAGGAATGCGATAGTCTTAAGGACATTCAGCTTGTTTTGTGAAGAAGGTCGCCCAATATGGATTTCAATCAAGACTTTATTACCACTATCCACGACTTTAACGCCGACATTTATTATTTAGAAGAAAGATTGCATTGTCTCAGCGAGAGAAGCTCTATGGCGTTG
>CAZXBK010000049.1:0-24697 GCA_964638765.1 uncultured Synechococcus sp.
CCTCACTGACGAGTTCTCCACTTAATGTGGCTTGGGGAGATGGTTCGCCAAAATCCACATGGTCGCCGAATAAACCACTTTCATCTTGGGTGAGAGTGCCGTAATCATCATCGGACTCTTCGAAATCTAAATTATTATCAGTACTTTCGTCTACATATTCGCCGCCATCAAGAGATGCATTTGCTTGCTCTAAACCTTGTCGCGCATATTCATGAAAATCTTCTTGTTGCGTGACTTCTAAAACTTGATTGTATTGTTGGGAAGCCGTCTCAAAATCTTGTAAACCCAGATAGATATGCCCACTTAAAAGCAGTAAATTGGGATCATCGGGATGTGCATTCAGCAGCTGATTCGTGATGCTTTCTGCTTTGCCCAAATCGTTTTGGAAATAAGCATTTTGCGCCTCGCTGTATTCTTTCATGTAATCAGTGCTGAGTGGCATTCGTTTCTCTCCTCGACTTCGGCTCCGCGAGCTTTATAGGATAATCGTACTGAATTGTGGGCTGTAATTCTGGACAAATTCTGTTCCTGTCTCAATCTAATTTACTTTCGTTTATTCAGTAAATAATGCATCTCTCAATACATCTCAACGAAAAGATTGACTAGGTGGCCCATCGCGCTGAGCGTAAGACAGCAATGTAATCTAGCAAATGCCAAATCATGTCTTCGTCTTCACCCGGAAACCAGCCGCCTCGAATGAAAGGAGCCATGCTATCTGGGATCCCATTTAGTTGAAGTTGGAGGTTTTCTGGAGGGAGCCAGCGCATACCACGCATCTCCCCAACCGCTAAACCCAACAATGTATCCTGATCTTCAATGGCGATGACCGGAATTTCTGGACGATTAGTCCTTAGAGGAGTGGGGTCACCAAGAAATTGCCCGAGATCTGCCACCCAGATAATCTGTCCCCGTAGGTTTATCGTACCCAGAAGTAATGGGGATACATTCGGAATCGGCGTAATCTGTTCAGGGGATTGCTGCATTACCTCCCTAATGCCATCGGCAGGCAAGGCAAAGGCCATACCAGAAGGTAAGACAAAACGTAAATGCAGTTCACCTTCTGGACTTTCTAATTGTTGAACTTCTGAGCCAAATGGTGATGGATTTTGGCCAAATTCTGTGTTTCCAACCATGACTCTTCTGGATACTTACAAGATTTTTCGGCTATGGGTAGGCGATCGCCAGTGATTTTTTGTCTGCACTTAGCTTTACAAACTCAAGCCACATCAAAGCAAAATTAGCCTCTCAATAACTGTTTTATCGTACCGATTAATTCCGCAGGCTGAAAAGGCTTGGCGATATAAGCATCAGCCCCCTGTTTCATCCCCCAATAACGGTCGAACTCTTCCCCTTTCGAAGAACACATGACCACCGGAACATCCTTTGTCGTTGGACTAGATTTAATCTTGCGACAAAGTTCATAACCATTCATGCGGGGCATCACGATATCGAGAACAATCAAATCTGGCTGGAAATGCTTTAAATTTTCTAGCGCTTCAACACCATCTCCCGCTACCTCAACTTTCAGACCACTGCCTTTAAGCAACTCCGAAATCATTTCTCTTTGAGAGATGCTGTCTTCAACGACCAAAATTTTACTCATTACGGATTCCCTAGAAACAAATTGCCGATATTAGTAGCTTCTGCATAACCAAAATAGGTTGGCGGATAGATGAACAAGATCGTCTCCTAATTTCAAGGATACCTTTATAAAAAAGTACCTCGTATTTAGCTATAACCCTGTTACAGAGTAAAGGCAAGGCCACGAAACAGCGAAAAAATTCGCTTGTTCACACTATGCCATGATACTCTCTTTACCTCAATATTGATGCGCGATCCGGTTGTTTTTTTTACAGAGTTACCGGTGACTCCGCTGGGATCTGCCAAGGGATATATTTCTCAATCAAAGCAAGTAGTTCTTGGGAACCAAAAGGTTTGGTGAGGTAGTCAGAAGACCCCACCATATTGGCTTTAACACGATCAATAAATCCTTCTTTCCCCGTCAGCATAACAATCGGCGTTAGCCTAAAACGGTTTGAGGCTCTGAGCATATTACAAATTTGGTTGCCATCTAATGTCGGCATCGCAATATCACAGAGAATTAGATCTGGCTCGTAGTTAAAGGCGCGTTCAAAGGCACTTAAAGGCTCTTGTACTAGCTCTACTTCATAGCCATAGGGGCGCAACATTTCTTCGATAGTCTTGCCAATCGTCAGATCGTCGTCAATACACAGAATTTTAGGTGTTACTGGAGATTGTTGTTTTTCCCAAGCTGGCTTAGGGGACGATTTTTCTGGACGCACCATCTGAATCCAACCTTTCTTGACATAGGGATGGAGTGCTTTTGATAAGGTCACTAGGTCACGGTTGAGGTAGCGGGCTAGTTGGCGTAGGGATGTTTCGCCTTGTCCCCAACGGATTAGTCTTTGATAGGCGCTCGGAGGTAGCTCATCGGCCAACTTTTGCTCGTAGGTAATGACTGGACATTGATGGGGCGATTTGATGAGTGGTAGGAGTTGCTTCCATCTTTGAACCTTTTTTGTCGTTTCGAGGAGGAGATTGGTTATGGAGTAACTGGTTAGCTGTGGTGATAGGGGGGTACTCAGCCGAAAGTTAAAGGAGCCTTGGTGGAGGCTCAATAGGTCGAATAGTGTCTCTTGGATCATGCATTGCAGAATATGCCGACCTTGCTCGGTTGTGATGACATTTTGCTCAAGGAGTAGCCAAAGATAGGCGTACTCAATGATGTTCATCGAGGCGATCGCCTGGGGTGTTTTTAATTCATCAAGCTTGGCATCAAGGCGATAGTGGCGTAGATAACCCTTTAAACGATTAAGAGTAGAGCTGCGATTGTTCGTGGCATAGACAATTTGACCATTGACGAAAAACACATACCAAGCCAGATTGCGCTCCGAATTTTCTCCCTGACGACGATTTGAAAATGGTTCTGGATTTTGCCAGGTTGTATTTTGGATAAATGAAGCAGTCGGTGCATCGATCACAAGTTGCCCTGTGCGTTGCCCCAATTCCACAAGCTGGAAAATGCTACGAATATCAATTTCGTTGAGAGTCCCGTGCATACTAATTTCCGCAACTCAATTTTTTACTAATTACCATTATTTGCAAGCGGTAATCCTTGAACTTTTAAAACCGTATCGTCGTCTCTTTGCTCATCCGGGAGTATTTGTTTAGGAGCCAATGCAGTGTACGCCACGGCGCATCTGCTAAGTCTACTGAACGTATCGAGGATGTTTATAGATGATTGCCAATATTGTATACACAACTCCTATTCTCAATCCGTCACTGCTGTGAATTTCTCGAAATTTCAAGGTAAATACTTAATTCTGAGGGGAACAACGCGAGATACGGCGGTGTAACTAACTTTGTCGCAATTATTTTGCTTGAAGACTCCGGATATGTAGCAATCGAGACAGAAAAAAATGATCGTACTCTAGACCAAAATAAAGGAGTGCATAGTTGATGATTTAAGGTTGCGGCATGTCACTGTTGCCCTGGGAAAATCACGAAAAATTAAACTCTGAATCTTACGATTACCAATGGCTATAATGATCCATTAGAATCATGGCAATGTAGCTAGATGATGTCTGGGCTAACAGCTACTCGACGAAAATTTTTGATTTTTTACGGAAAATTGTGAGTTTTGTCATACCCTACTTCGATAGGGGGTTAGTTCTTTCGAGATCTTTACATCCACACCGCATTCAAGCACTAGAGCTTTCAAGGGGAATTTAGCAGCGTGCTATATCTTGCAGAAGTCAAAAAGACAAAGAGTTTCATGGGCGCTAAGACGGAGGTGAAACTGCTTGCTTGTGAACGTAATGACAAAAGTTGGAGTGCTGTACCAACTGATGAGGCGATCGCCGCTGACGATTTGAGCCAGTTTGGTGATGGGGCGCTGATCGTTGTCAACCTTGGTGGTAACCGTCAAATTCAAGGGTCGCCGGAGCCTGCCGGCAATCGAATCTTAAGTATTCTGCAAAATTTTTCTCGGCTTTTAGAAAAAACAAAGTCCCAAGAAGAAGAGATCGAGCAGTGGAAGCAATCCCTGACCTATCAAGCTGAAGAACTAAACCGTCGTCAAGCGGAAATGGAAAACCGCCTTGAAGAACTAGAAGGTGCCGAAGAGGAATTAGAGCGTTTAGCGGCCCAGCGAGATGAAGTCGAAAAGCTAAAGGCCGAATCCGATGAACTGAAAGCTGAATTTGATCGTAAGCAAGCTGAGCTAGAGGGAGCGTGGGAACATCTGCGGGGAGAACAGGCTCGCCTCGAGGAGTTGCAAAATGAAAATGGTAATGGCAATGGTGGTGGCAGTTTAGCGCCGGAACAAACGGAACGCCTTAAATCCATTTTTGAACAGATTCAAGGGGCGATCGCCCCCACCGACAATTTTCAAGAGCGTCTTACTCACGTTTTAGAAGCTTCAGAGCAGCAACAACAACAGCTCAAAACTGCTTGGGATAGCCTCGAAGAAGATCGAAATCAGTACCAACAGCTTGAAGGTGATGTACAGGCGATCGCCACCGAACTAGAACAACAGGAAGGCGCGCTGAAAGAAAAGACTAATTCCTTAGAAGATGCTAAACGTCAAGTTGAGATGCAGCAGGAGTTGTTGCAATCAAAACAGCAGTATCTGCAATTTTTGACCCTTGCCCTACAAAATCACGAAGAGTTAAGTACTTCCATTAGTGGTCTGGCCGCTGGTTTGGGAGACTCCGAAACAGAGATTGTTGATGTCGCCTCTTTAGAATCAATGCCCCTTGGGGAGTTGGAAAGCATTGTCAATGACTTTAAAGGTGAGTTAGATAAGCTGGTAAATTTCGTTAACGATCAAGAAGAAGAATTAACCCTCCAACACGATGCCGTTAAAGAGTTGCGCGAAAAAATCGAAGAGACCGATCCCAGTAATGTAATGGCCTATCAGGAGTTAGAAGAAGAGCTAAAAGACGAGCAAGAACGTATGGGTATGCTCAATGAAACTCTGGTCGGACAACGACGTACTCTCCGCGATCGCCAATCCGTCATGCGTCAACACCTGCAAGTCCTTAAGCGCCGGCAGGGTGTCATAGAAGTAGAAGTAGAAGCAAATATCAATCTCAACCCAGTACTAACGCGTATTCAAGATGAACAACAAGAATATGCGGAAAAACAACAAAAATTAAATGACGCGATTGAACAGATGAATCAATCGGTTCAGCAAACCAAAGATGTGTTGTCGTCCCAAGAGGCCGAAGTAACTCAAGAAAAACAGCGTTTTGAGCAGCTCCAAGCCGAATATCAGCAAAAGCAACTAGATTACGAGCGCTTAAAAGTTAAAGTGGAGCTATACGAAGCCTATCTTCAGCCTTTACAAGATAATCTCGATCATATTAATCAGCCCCTTCGAGAACTTGAACAGTTAACCCACCAGTTTTCCAACACAACTGAACAACAGCAGAGTCTCGCCAACGAGTTGAAATCGACCTTAGACCCTTTGATGAATTAAAAACTCGTGCATTTCACCAATACATTCACCAGTACAAATTATTGGTACACAAAATCGTCTTGCTTTCGAGAGAAGGGCGAAAACAGCAAGTATTGCAACTAAATTAGAGTAGTCGTCTTTAAATAAATTCAAAACGACTACTTTTTTCTAATAGAAAATTATTCTAAGAAGCCCACAAGTTCTATAAGCTACTAGAATCAAGGCTTTGTGCTTCAGCGGAAGTTGCCGGAAGATGCAAGCCACATTCTTGTTTTAAACCTCGGAAGCGTGTATCCCGCTCACTCTCGTCGCCAGCCATCATTGGACGGCTTGAATGCCAGTCTCCCACTGTGACGTAGCCTTTATCGAAATAGGGGTGATAGGGCAAATCATGAGCGGTCAAATATTCGTAGACATCTTTGGCATTCCAAGTCAAAATCGGATGAATTTTAAATTGTTCTCCCTGTTTCGCGACATAGCCTAAGGTTTTTCTGTGGTCGGTTTGTCCTTTCCGTAAACCTGCTAACCAAGCCTTTGCGTTGAGTTCTTTTAGAGCACGCTGCATTGGCTCTACTTTACGGATATAGTCATAACGGTTAAAAGCCTCGACATCTTCCTGTTCCCACAGTTTGCCGTGGATCGCTTCCATTCTCGCGGGACTCATGGGGGACTGGTAAACCTGAAGATTTAGCTTGAGGCGATCGCCTAAATCTGCTGCAAAACGATAGGTTTCTTCCGGTAGATAGCCTGTGTCAATCCACACAACAGGAATATCAGGAATCACAGAAGTGACCAAGTGGAGCATCACTGCCGACTGGATGCCAAAGCTTGTGGTCATGATCAGACCTTCTGGAAAGGTCTTCGATGCCCATTCCACAACCTTTGCGGCAGACTGTCCAGTAAGTGATTGATTGACTTGTTCAAGATCGAGATCCATCATGTCTGACATATTTCCACCACCGCTAACTTGACCTAGGTTCATGGCATTACCCTGAGATGTTTGGTTCTGCTCAAAGGACTTGGTGTGGGAAAGATGCAGTTGTGGCATACTTCTAGAAATTAACAAGGGTTAGATGTTGGTGCTAATTGATGTTTGTGGTTAGTTGACATAGGGTGAAAACCCTGCAAACAGAGCACTTGTCGGTGAATTTCTCTGTTTAAGAAAACATCAATAGTCAAAGATTTAGGTCATGAATGCTATGAAATAATTACAGCCATTGTAATCGAGAATTTCCCGATTTCTGTGGTGGATTTCACAACCTACAATAGTCGGTTTCATTCAGATTTTGCTTTCATTTGCTGGCGTTGCTGCCATTTTTCTGTAAATTTAGCGCGCCGTTCCGGGGTCAAAGCTTCGATACAGTAGGGGCAAGAAATACCAATTTCATAGTCTGGGCTTGCTTTATCCTCGGCATCAATGGGATGGCCGCAGGCGTAACACAGTTCGTACTCGCCCTCTTCAAGACCATGTTTGACGGTGACGCGCTCGTCAAACACAAAGCATTCTCCTTCCCACAAACTTTGCTCTTCGGGTACTTCTTCTAGGTACTTTAAAATGCCGCCCTGGAGATGGTACACCTCTTGAAAGCCTTGTTGGAGCAGATAGGATGTGGCTTTTTCGCAACGAATGCCGCCAGTACAAAACATGGCAACTTTAGGATTTTGCTCTGGGTCTAGGTGCTCTGAAACGTATTCGGGAAAGTCGCGAAATGATTTGGTATTTGGATTTTTTGCGCCCTGAAAGGTGCCTATGCCAACTTCATAATCGTTACGGGTATCAACAAGGGTAACTTCTGGATCTTGGATGAGGGCATTCCATTGGCGAGGCGGTACGTACTGACCGACTTGCTCGTTTGGTTTGGCTTGGGGTTGGCCGAAGGTGACAATTTCTTTTTTGAGACGGACTTTGAGGCGTTTAAAAGGAGCTTTTTGGGCAGAAGAGATTTTGTAAGTGAGATCTGCCAGTCGGCGATCGCCCCTTAAGAAATCAACCATTAATTGGATCGCGGCTTCAGTTCCGGCAATCGTTGCGTTAATGCCTTCGGATGCGAGGAGAATTGTCCCGAGAATATTGTGTTCAGCCGCAAAATTGTAGATAAGCTGTTGTCGTTCTTTGTAGTCGCTAAACTCAAAGAATTTATAAAAAGTGATGACAACAAAATCCTTCATTGGATACATGATTATGGCGGAACGGTTTTTATTTTAACTGGCACAGCTACGAATCTAGCGGAAAATTCGATGCCCCATAATTGGGGTGAGATGATATTCTCGGTAATCGTTTTGGTTTTACAGGTTTTTTAGTTCATGGCTCTGGCATCTCCCCAGCAACGTTTAGCGGATTTTTTGCGATCGCTGCCTTTTTCGGTGGAGGAATTGCCGTCGGAGACCTGCCTAGTCGGTGGTGCAGTACGGGATGCTCTTTTACAACGTCAGAGCCAATATATTGATTTTGATTTTGTCTTACCGGAGCGGGCGGTGGAAACGGCGCGGGAAATTTCGCAACGGTATAAGGCGGGATTTGTTGTGCTTGATCCAGAACGGCACATTGCGCGGGTTGTCTTTCCTCAGGGAACTCTCGATTTTGCTCAGCAGGAAGGTAATACCTTAGAAACGGATCTATATCGTCGTGATTATCGGGCTAATGCGATCGCCTACCATATCCGCTCAAATCATCTGATTGATCCGTTAGAAGGGTTAGATGATTTAGATAATCGCGTATTGCGAATGGTCGCGGCAGAAAATTTGGCTGATGATCCGTTGCGGCTATTGCGAGCCTATCGTCAGGCGGCTCAACTGGGTTTTTCGATTGATACGACAACCCGCGCTAAGCTACGAGAATTTGCGCCATTAATCGAGAAAGTCGCGGCAGAGCGAGTCCAACACGAATTAAATTATTTGCTTGAACATGCAGCCGGCGATCGCTGGTTGGCGGCGGCCTATGAGGATGGGGTTTTAAGCCACTGGCTACCAAAGCTCTCACAGCAGGGCATTGAGCAACTACAACAGATTCAGCCTGTTTGGCAAAAATTAGTGTCGCAATTTCCGGCATTTCAAGATCATCCCCAATGGCTGTATTTGGCGAGACTTGCTTGTCTCGTTGGTCAAACTCCGACCGAGGCACAACAGTCCATCTTAAATCTCAAATATTCTCGCCAAGAGCTACGCAGCGTCACTTTAATCGTGGAAATGTTGCCAAAATTATTGGCGATCGCCGACCAGTCGATGACGTTGCGAGAACAGTATCTCTTTTTTACTAGCGCCAAAGATTGCTTTCCCATTGTCGCTATTGTTGCCCAAGCAAGTGGTCTAGATTATGGCTATTTAGAACCTTTGCTGCATCGATATTTCGACCCAACTGATCAAGTTGCCCATCCCCAGCCTCTTGTTACAGGCAAAGATTTAATTGAGCAGTTAAACCTTAAGCCAAGCCCTCAAATCGGCACATTACTCATCGAAATCCAAGTTGCCTATATCGAAGGGAAAATCCAAACGCCAGGGGAAGCCATTCAATGGGGGCGATCGCACATTAACCAATAAAAAAATCCCCCAAAATTTTGGAGGATTAGACGAGTCAGCAGATTAAATATTGCTCGAACTTTAAGTTACTTTTGGAAGCGGTTGCGCAGATAAATCGCTGTGCCATTCATGATCAACAGCATACACATGAGGACAATAATGCCCGCCGCTGCTGCTGTATGGAATTCGGCCTGGGGACGAGAGACCCAGTTAAAGATCTGAATCGGCATTGCTGTAAATGGAGTTTGTAGACCCTCAAGACCAAAAGGTGGCAAAAATGCAATAAACGTGAGTGCACCAATAGTAATTAGTGGGGCTGTTTCACCGATCGCCCGTGATAAAGCCAAAATAGTCCCTGTCAAAATACCGGGTAACGCCAACGGGAAAATCTGTTCACGAACCACTTGCCATTTCGTTGCGCCGAGGGCAAGACCCGCTTGACGTAGACTGTCAGGAACTGCTTTAAGTGATTCCCGCGTTGCCACAATCACAATGGGCAAAATTAGAAGGCTCAAAGTCATCGAACCGGCTAAAACGCTTCGTCCACCAGTGATTGGCTCTAAAACTCGAACAAACAGTTGTAGACCCAATAGACCATAGATAATCGAGGGAACAGCCGCCAGATTATTGATATTGATGTCGATAATTTTAGTGAAAACATTATCGGCAGAGGAAAATTCTTCAAGAAATATCCCAGCACCAACACCTAGAGGAAAGGTGATAATCGCGGTAATACTCATCAGCCAAATCGTGCCGATCAAAGCCGATTTCAAACCGGCTTCACCCGGACGCCGTGAAGGGAATTCACTAACTAATGTCCAGTCAAGGCGAGGCGTGCCATCAATGACAACGTCGGTCAAAAGAACGATGACGACCAAGATGCTTATACCGACTGCCATCCAGCTGAGGGACGCAAAAACTTTATCGAAAAAGTAGCGCTTTGGTAGCTGGGCATCAAATAAATTGTTTGATGTCGCGGATGCGGAGTTTTTTGAAGTATTCATTCGTACTTTTGTCTAAAGCGGCGGACAAACCAGTAGCTCAAAATATTTAAGCTCAAGGTGATGAGGAAAAGTGTTAGACCTACGGCGTAAATCGTTTTGAAAGCTAAACTTCCTGCGGCGGCATCTCCCAAACTGACCTGCACAATAAAGGCAGTCATTGTGGATACAGAGTCAAGGGGATTGAAGTTTAGCGTTGTACTCTGACCGGCGGCGATCGTCACAATCATCGTTTCACCGATCGCCCTAGAAATTGCCAAGATAAATGACGAGACAATACCAGAAAGCGCTGCGGGCAACACAACATTAGTAATCGTTTCACGCTTCGTTGCACCGAGACCATAGGAACCCTGCCTCAAACTGTCAGGAACAGCATAGATCGCATCCTCACTGAGGGAAGCTACCAACGGCAAAATCGAAATTCCCAAAACCAAACCTGCACTTAAGGCGTTAAAGGGTCTAATACTGGGAATGAGTGACTGAAGAATTGGTGTGACAAAGAGGAGTGCGAAATAACCAAAGACAACACTGGGAATACCAGATAGGATCTCTAGCGCTGGTTTAAGCCACTTTCTAACCTTTTTGGGAGCATACTCACTCAGGCAAATAGCCGCGAGTAAACCCATGGGGAGTGCAACACACAACGCAATCGTTGTTGTCATCAAGGTTGAGGTGACAAGCACTGATATACCGAACTTGGGATTCGCAAACAGTGGTGTCCACCTTGTTTCTGTTATGAATCTCGAAAAAGGAATTTCCTGAAAAAAGCCCGATGCATCATAAATGAGCGTCGCAACAATCCCAAAAGTTGTAAAAATCGAGACTACGGCAAATAAGCCAAAAATACCAACGATGAGACGCTGCGACCATTTACTTGCTGATCGGCTCGCCTGCCAAACGTCGGCATTCTCTAGTTTAGGGAAGGGACTAGTGACCATAAAATTCTGAGTGCTAAAGGTTTTGTGATTAGGCAATCAGGCGATCGCCGCCCAGATTAATCTACTGACATCGAAATGTCGTAATTTTAAGGCAATAGTGAAGAAATAATAAAGGGAGTGAGTCTCAACATCAGTTGAATATCTCACTCCCTAAGGCTACTAGGCGTTCTTAAAGAACATCAAGTAGTTTCACACCAACAGTAGAACCACCACCAAAAGCGGAACCAGTGGTCTTAGTTTCTACGCGACCCATTGCCTTCTCATAAATTTCAGAAGACATTGTTACATAGCCAACCTCAGAAACTAGGCCACCATTATCTTCAGCCATGTAGAAATCTACAAATGCAGCAACTTCAGGCTTCTCAAGTGCAGCAGGGTTTACGTAGATAAAGATAGGACGAGCAAGGGGCTGGTAAGTTGTGTCATCTACAGTTGCAACACTAGGAGCAACACAACCTTCGCCGTTGCTGGGATCTTCGTCATCGACCTCTACAGCAATTAGACGATCAGCATTCTCTTCAAAGTACGCAAGACCGAAGTAACCGAGAGCACCAGTGTCTTGAGCTACACCTTGAACAACAACGTTGTCATCTTCACTAGCAGTGTAGTCGCCACGGCTAGCGCCTTCATCACCATTAATTGCATCGGTGAAGTAGTCAAAAGTACCAGAATCAGTACCAGGACCGTAGAGAGTCAAAGGCTGATCGGGGAAGCCATCACGTACTTGGCTCCAGTTATCGATAGCGCCTTCAGCTTCAGGTGCCCAGATAGCGTTGAGCTCAGCAGTCGTTAAACACATTGCCCAGTCATTTTCGGGGTTAGCAACGACAGAGATTGCATCGTAAGCAACCGGAACTTCGATGTACTCAATGCCTGCTTCACCACAAAGCTCGATTTCAGACTCTTTAATGGGGCGAGAGGCGTTACTAATATCAGTTTCGCCCGCGCAGAACTTCTTGAAGCCGCCACCAGTACCAGATACACCAACAGTGATGCGGACATCGGGGTTAGCTTTTTGAAACTCTTCAGCCATTGCCTCTGTGATAGGGAACACAGTACTGGAACCATCAACAGCAACAGAGCCTTCTAGGGTAGAAGAAGCTTCCTCAGTTGTTTCTTCAGTAGTTTCAGTTCCTTCTTCGGGAGCTGTAGTTTGGTCGCCAGCACAAGCACCAAGCATAGTGATAAGTGCCAAACTGGATAGACCCAAAGACCAAGCGCGGAAGCGAGTGGCTTTCTGTTTCATAATATCCTCTGTGTGCAATTTCAAATGAGTGTAAAAATCTCAACTACATTAGGTCTTTACAAACAAAAAAGCAAAAGTAAAAAAACAAAAATACGCCAAGTATTGTTCTAATACATTACTTTTTTTGACCTTTGTAATATCGACAAAAACATGTTCTTATTTTGTTTTCAGAATGGTTATACCACATACAAAGATTGATGTGAGCAATATTGCAGATTTTTCTGAAGTTTACTCAATACAAGGGCTTCAAGCTTAAATGCCTATTTCTTTTTGATTAAGGCAAGTTTAAGAAAGTACGGTTTGATTGCCAATAAAACGAACCTTAGACCATTGGTTTCTCGGGGTAAAAGAATGTTGAAATATATAGATGGTACATCTCACTCGTTCTGGGATTTTTGGGTTTAACAATAGAGAAAATCAACTAGCTAAGTTTTTCCTTTCTAGCACTCAATAATTTTCACACAACAAATTTGTGGAAAATAAAGCGGCAAACTAATCACAAGGAGTTCCGAGATGGAGGACGTCGCCCCAACACTCACTTAATTTAAAAACGAATTTGCATCAAAAAAAATTGATGTTTTATGTGTGAAAATTTAGCGATACGAAAAGTAGTTGAGTCGCAACGCTATTTAAAGTTATTGAATTTATACAAGTTCCATACTTCTGGCAGGAGCTATTTCACGAAGCTGGTTTTGTGTTTGCCATAGAGCTAAATCTGCAAGGGAGCGATCGCGGTACACACCATAGCGTTCTTTCTTGCTACGAACCCGCTCAGCTAATTTCGGAATAATGCCAAAGTTGGGGGGCATAGGCTGAAAATGTTTGGGCGATGCCGAATGAATAAAGTCGAATAAAGCTCCCATCATTGTTGTTTGAGGCAATGTTAAAGGTGTCAGTCCTTTCGCGATCCGAGCGGCATTGGTTCCTGCTAACCAGCCTCCCGCCGATGCGGCTGTATAGCCCTCAGTACCGATCAATTGACCTGCCGCTAACAGGGTGGGACGTTGGGAAAATTGTAGTGTTGGGTCTAATAATTCAGGCGAGTTGAGGAATGTATTGCGGTGCATCACGCCCATTCTGACAAATTCAGCATTTTCGAGTCCGGGGATGAGGCGAAATACTCGTTTTTGCTCGCCCCATTTGAGATTGGTTTGAAAGCCAACCATATTCCAAAGTTGACCTTGTTTGTCTTCTTGGCGCAGTTGAACAACGGCGTAGGGTTTTTTTGATTTATTTTCAGGAGCACGGAAATCCCCAAGACGGGCATCGAAGAGGCCAACTGGTTTTAGGGGACCGTAACGCATGGTGTCTTCACCCCGCCGCCCCAACTCTTCAATGGGTAGACACCCTTCAAAAAATTTAGCTGTTTCTTTTTCAAAATCTTTTAGCTCAGCTTGTTCTGCCTCACACAGGGCTTCCCAAAAACGCAAATATTGCTCCTTGTTCATGGGACAGTTCAAATAGGCAGCTTCTCCTTTGTCATAGCGGGATGCGAGAAATGCGATGTCTTTATCAATACTGTCACCAACAATAATCGGACTGGCTGCATCGAAGAAACTCATATACTCCATGCCTGTAAACTGCTGAAGTTCATTAGCTAGGTCGGCACTAGTTAGGGGGCCTGTTGCAAGTACAGTAATGCCTTCAGAGGGAATGCTGTTTAGGGGCTTTCTGTGAAATGTGACAAGGGGGTGATTTGCAAGCTTTTGGGTGAGGGTTTTGCTAAAGACGGCACGGTCAACGGCTAAGGCTCCTCCTGCTGGAACTTGATGCTCGTCAGCCGTTGAAATGATAACGGAACCTAAACGACGCAATTCTTCATGGAGTAATCCGGAAGCGCGATCGCTGGACTGGGCTCCGAAAGAGTTGCTACAAACGAGTTCTGCTAATTCCTCGGTATGGTGAGCAGGGCTTTTTTCGGCAGGACGCATTTCGTAGAGGGATACAGGCACACCGGCTTGGGCTACTTGCCAAGCGGCTTCTGTTCCTGCGAGTCCGCCGCCAATAACTGTCACGGAAGGAATTTGAGAGGTCATGCTCGTCGGGGTTGCGTAAAGGTTTATTTTGAGGGGTTACTATTTTATCTGGTTCTTCGTGGGAAGAAAAACTTCCACTAAAAAACCGTCCTTAAGACGGCTTAGTAGCGTGAAAATTGCTTGCAATTATGGATCGGGAAAATTTATTGGGCGATCGCCACTGCATTATCAGAAGTTTCATTCTGGGCAGTTGGAGAAGATAGTTCGTCGGACTCTTCCTCTACTGCTCTCTCCGGAGATTCATCAAAAGCTAAGCGATCGCAGGGTATCGTATCGGACAAGATCGCGCTGGCCATCATGCCTGTGTGGATTTCAAGAATCGCGTGAGACAAGGCTTCAAATACGAGGCGCTGACCGGGAAAAACAACTCTTTCAAAATACCAGTCTTCGATGTTGGTAATACGAGCAACCTGAATTTGGCTCGTCGCATTGACATAACAACAAAGTAAAATCTTGTTCTTATCTTCAGGAAGGGGATCAAGTATCTGAGCCATAACTCTACCGAATAAGTATTTAAAGTAAGTTTTCTATTTATTACTGCTAACCTAACACTTCTTGATCCCCGATAGCTGTAAAGCTCAATACAATCGATTGTCATGATGTTTAAATACTAGTTCTATACCTTAAGAAATAGCCTTTTAAAACAAGGTATATTTCGACACTATTCCTACTAATTGAGCATTGGCATTTTTTGAGGATTTTGCCTCCGGTAATCACCTAAGTACTTTTTTGCAAATCATTACCTGAAGCTTATTTCGGCTATTTTCTATCGGAGTTGATTGCCGTTATTGAGAAATGTCACGTGAAGTATTGTAATTAATCAAATGCTTTTTACTTAACTTATTAAAACAACATTAAGATTTGTCGCCTTAATGCTTCTTTAATAAGTATTTGGGGAAAGGATTAACGAGTTCTGAATAACAAAGAAAAACAGCCAATATCTGTAAAGTCACGCATTAAAAACCTCTGCTCTTAGGGTTTTTACACAGGTTTTGAAAGAATGTCCCATATTTGTCCTTTTATGGCCTAACGTGCAAAAAAGCTACAAATCATGCGACCTTACTAGACAGACTTTTCGATGTAGTCAGAGAGTTGCAAGATTTTATGGGCAAAGAAAACAGTTCGGCGATCGCCTCAGTCAGTCAGCGAGAACCTCTGAGTAGTTTGATTTTGTACAAAGCCTTGAAATGGGGGTTTGTACAACCGATTATTTCGAGCTATTTCAGAGGGCGAGTTATTGGGCTGGAGAATGTCCCCAAAACAGGTGCGTTTATCGCTGTCAGTAACCATGCCAGTAACTTTGACCCGCCAATTCTTGCGGCAGCGGTTTGTCGACCTGTCGCTTTTATGGCGAAGGAAGAGTTATTTCGTGTTCCCATTTTGAAGCAAATTATTCAGACCTATGGCGCTTATCCCGTTAAGCGTGGTTCCAGCGATCGCGCCGCCATTCGTGCAGCCCTCGCTTCACTCCAAGATGGTTGGGGGGTAGGCATTTTCCTTCAAGGAACACGGACGAAAGATGGTCGGATTACTAAGCCGAAGTCTGGCGCTGCTTTAATTGCCGCTAAAGCCCAAGTTCCACTGATCCCCATTAGCCTCATTGGTACTGAGAAAATTCTTAAAGGTAAAAGTCCTTTACCTAACCCCGCTGCTCTAACGGTACGTATTGGTGAGGCGATCGCTCCCCCTGAAACTGTGACAAAAGATGCCCTAACTGCCACCACAGAAATTTGTGCCAAACAAATCAATACTTTGCATGAACTTGGTCGCTAGCACGACAGATTTGAGCTAGTAGTATTGCCATTGCAATTTCTAAATAATTAATCCTTTCATTAAGTGATTGAGATCACACTTTTCTGGTGCAGAGAAAGGCGAAATTGTCTGTTGAGAATTGTTAGACTTTATACAGTGTTGCTAAAACCTAAAGCGTTGTGACGATTTCTATCTAAAAACTGTGAATAGTAGAAATCTCCCTGAAAGCTCTTTATTTGTGGTGTATCATTTCAAACATAAGTAGCATCATATCTACAGTTCGTCTACCAGCAATTCTGCCGAAAATCTAGCGCTTACACGATTTCATTTAAAGCGTTAGTTCACAGTACTTGATTACACAAGCTAAATTCCTGCGGTTCATTAACCCATGTCTGATTCTAAACAGCAATTTAAAGTAAATTTTTGGGGTGTGCGTGGTAGCATTCCCTGCCCAGGAGCAGAAACGGTAAGGTACGGCGGGAATACACCCTGTATCGAGATGGTTGCAGGAGACGAGCGACTAATTTTTGATGGTGGAACGGGTTTGCGTGTGCTGGGACAGTCTCTGATGAGCCAGTTGCCCGTTGAAGCTCACATGTTCTTTACCCATTCCCACTGGGATCACATCCAAGGTTTTCCCTTCTTTGTGCCAGCTTTTGTTGGGGTGAATAAGTTTAATATCTACGGTGTGGTAGCTCCTAATGGCGCCACAATTAAGCAGCGTCTCCATGACCAAATGTTGCACCCAAATTTTCCTGTGCCGTTACAGATCATGCAGGCAGATTTGAAGTTCTTTTCTTTGGAAGTGGGTGAGGTTCTCGAGATTGGTGATGTCACTATTGAAAATGCCAAACTAAATCACCCCGGCGAAGCTGTTGGTTATCGGGTGAATTGGCGTGGTGTGTCTGCGGCATACATTACTGATACGGAACACTATCCAGATCATATTGACGAACAGGTTTTAAAGTTAGCGGATAATGCTGATGTCGTCATCATTGACGCGGCCTATACCGACAATGAATACCATGATCCGAAATCGAGCAAAGTTGGTTGGGGTCACAGTACTTGGCAAGAGGCTGTAAAAGTTGCGAAGGCTGCAAATGTAAAACAGTTGGTGATTTTCCACCATGACCCTCTCCATAATGATGATTTTCTAGACAAGATTGCTGAAGAAGCGGCATCTGAATTTTCGAATACCGTTTTGGCGCGTGAAGGGATGTCTATTGTGCTAAATCCCCAAGGTGAGGCGACTAACCCCCAGGCAGAAGAGCAAGAAAAACTATCTGTTTGATTGGGTATAGAATATGAAGAAATATTTCGGGCTTTAAAACGTGCGGGTAGTATCTTCAACCATTGAGGCGGTGACGCCCACCAGTATTGCTTTAGGTAACTTTGATGGGGTGCATCGTGGTCACCAAAGGGTCATCGAACCGGCGATCGCCTACACCCGTCAAAACAATCAAGTCGTTACAGCTGGTCATCGCGCGACAGAACAGCAAGAATCGACCAAGCTTTGCCCCACCGTTGTTACTTTTGACCCCCACCCCCGCGAATTTTTTTCTGGTAATCCGAAACGCCTCCTCACTCCGCTACCAGAAAAAACAGCATTACTATCACAACTGGGTATCGAGCAGCTGGTTCTCTTGCCTTTTGATCGCGAGCTTGCTGCTTTAACGCCCCGGGAATTTATTTCCGAAATCTTGGTGAAAAAGCTGCGTACTCGCAGTATTAGTATTGGAGTCGATTTTTGTTTTGGTCGAAGTCGCAGTGGTAATTCTACGGATTTGAAGGCGATCGCCGCTGAATATGACGTTGAAGTTCACATTGCGCCCCTTTTTAAAGATGAAGGCGATCGTATTAGTAGTTCAGCTATTCGTACCGCTCTAGTGGAAGGTCAGCTTGGAACCGCCAATGCCCTCCTTGGCAGAGCCTATACCCTGCAAGGGAAAGTCGTTCATGGTCAAAAACTGGGACGAAAAATTGGGTTCCCTACTGCCAATCTTGAGTTGTCAGTGACGAAATTTCTGCCGAAGTACGGAGTTTATGGGGTTCAAGTTCTAAATCAATCGGCGGGACAAAGCCAATGGGGAATACTAAATATTGGGTGTAGACCGACCGTTGATCCCCAGGCAAAAAATCCCACTGTGGAAGTGCATTTGTTTAACTACGACCAGCAAATTTACGGCGAAACCCTAACCGTCAAGTTACTTCACTACATTCGTCCCGAACAAAAATTCAACTCCATTGAGACATTGCAAGCCCAAATTCAAGCGGACTGCGATCGCACCAAAAAACTATTAAATCTCACCTAGACATAATGAAAGAACGAGTTCGCGACCTGACGGATAACCTCTCTAAAACAATTGTCGGTAAAGAAGATGCCATTCGGCTAGTACTCGTTGCTATGCTCAGCGGCGGTCACGTTCTCCTAGAAGATGTTCCCGGCGTTGGTAAAACGCTATTAGCGAAGTCCCTCGCTCGATCAGTTAACGGTAAATTTCAGCGGATTCAATGTACGCCTGATTTACTCCCCAGCGATATTACCGGTACAAATATTTGGAATCCCAACAGTCGCGAATTTGAATTCCTCTCGGGGCCAGTTTTTGCCAATGTGCTCCTAGCCGATGAAATTAACCGTGCCACACCGCGAACCCAGTCTGCTCTCCTTGAGGTAATGGAGGAACAGCAAGTCACAGTAGATGGTGATGCGCGCAAAGTTCCGAAGCCATTTTTTGTCGTTGCAACCCAAAACCCCGTTGAGTATCAAGGGACATTTCCCCTGCCGGAGGCTCAAATGGATCGCTTTGTGATTTCCTTAAGCCTTGGTTATCCGGGCTTTTCCGAAGAAGTCGATATGCTCCAGATGCACCAGTCTCGTATTCGTCCCGAAGAATTAGAGCCTTGCATTAGTCTCGATGAAGTTCGTCAATTGCAGGCTAATGTTCAAGAAATTCGTGTTGAAAAATCTGTGCAAGAGTACATCGTCAAAATTGTGCAGAAATCCCGCGATTATGAAGGCATTATTTTAGGCGTTAGTCCCCGAGGTACTGTCGCTCTCCAGCGGGCAGCCCAAGCTTATGCTTATTTGGCCGACCGAGATTTTATTTTGACGGACGACATTAAATATTTAGCTCCCTTTGTCCTTGCCCACCGCGTGATTGTTGCCGGTGGTAAAAATGCGAAGGATGTCATTCAAAATCTAGTAACGACGATCGCCGATCCTTCTACACCCGAAAGTGGCTACAGCTTACCAACGGCTTAGAAGTGCCATGTTAAGATTGGTAAAGCTTTCTAAGACTAATGGGTATCTTTAATGTTCGGTAAGATTTCGCTTGGCAGTGTAGGGTTGGTCGTTGGTGGCATATTATCCGTGGTTGGCTTTGCTGCCTATGGCTTTGGGAATGCGACCCTAAATTTGGCGGGAATGTTTTACGGTGTGCCAATTTTGTTAGGTGGTCTAGCGCTAAAGGCGGCGGAAATTAAACCAACGCCCTACAGCTCTGATATATCAAATGAAATTGAGACCCTCCGGGAAGCTCAGGCAACGGACACCCAACAGCAAATCCGTAAGGATGTAACACGTTATCGCTATGGGCAAGATTGCCACTTAGATGATTCTTTAGAGCGTTTGGGTTTAAGTCCGACTGATGAGGAGCGTCCTCTCTTGCACCATTTGCGTGAGGAAGCCCACGATGGTCAATACGCTTTGGTTTTAGAATTTTACTCTCCTCTATTTTCTTTAGAGGAATGGGAAAAACGCCAAGAAAAAATTGAACGATTCTTCGGCCCCAATGTAAAAGCGGCGATCGCCCAACCCGAAGAAAATGAAATCGAACTGGCACTGATCAGAACGGCAGCCTAGAGGCAGAGACTTTATTTAACTTCACAGTATTACTAAGTATTGCTAAGGAAGTTTAGCGTTGGTTCATATCTGAGCAAAACTTAAGGACGATACGGAAATATCAAATCTTTTAAAAAAAGTCCGATTTTTAGGAGTCAGAATTTATGTCCTTAGCGCTTAACCTCATCGCTGCTGTTCCCTCCACAATGGAATGGAGCCCCAAGGTGGCAATTGTTATGATCATCTGTAATGTCTTGGCGATCGCCCTAGGCAAAGCAACTATGAAAAATCCCTCCGAAGGTCCTGCTCTACCGATGCCTGAAATGTTCGGTGGTATGGGTGTTCCCGCACTATTAGCAACTACTAGCTTCGGTCACCTACTTGGAGTCGGTGCGATTCTCGGCTTGGCTAGTATGGGTGCCATCTAAGCTGTGTAAGTCGTTATTTTTCTAACGTTCCCAGTTTTCCTTGTTTTGTGACAGTATTTTTTAGTCCTCTGGTGATTCGTCATCGGAGGATTTTTGCTGGACTCTGACATACAAATCACCCCGCTGACTTTGCCGAGAGCCAATATCGTCTAATCCTGGATACCGTCTTGCGGGCTTAAGTTTGACATTTGATAAAAGATGAAGCTTTGGCTTGGTATTTTCACTACTTTTCCACCAACGCAAAATAAAGCCGACACTTAAGCCCCCGACGCCTGCAAAAAAAATACTTAACAAAATGCTGTAGCGCAGCACAATAAAGGCGACTAAAAAGGCGATCGCCGCAAGTAGACCGCCTCGCACCCCTTCTTTTTGAGCATTTTTGGTTGTTTTCGCCATGGGAATGTCAAAGTTGCAAAATTTTAAAAGATTGCGGTGAGAAGGCAAGGTTGGAAAGACATCGTGTGACAATCAGACTATCGTGCTGATACGTTTCCACTTCCATGTCCCTTCATTTTGCCCATGCGTTTACGCAAATCGCCATTATTCTCGCCATTGCTTCTAGTTTAGGGGCGATCGCCGTATGGTTAAAGCAGCCGTTAATTATGGCCTTTATTGCGGTGGGCATTATTATCGGGCCGTCGGGTTTTGCTATTGTCAGTGCGACGGAAGAGGTGGAGTTATTAGCAGAGCTAGGCATTGCTGTTTTGCTCTTCGTGGTAGGGCTTAAGCTCGAACCCAATGAAATTAACGCCGTCGGTTCCGTCGCCATTATCACGGCGATTGGGCAAATGGTCTTAACTGGCGGCTGTGGCTATTTATTATGTTTGCTGATGGGCATGTCCACCATTGCGGCGTTTTATGTGGCGATCGCCCTGACTTTTTCGAGCACAATTATTATCGTCAAACTGCTATCGGACAAAAAGGAAATTGACGCGCTCCATAGCCGGATTGCGGTAGGTGTTCTCATTGTGCAGGACATCGCGGTGGTGCTGCTAATGATTATTTTGTCGGCTTTTGGTGGCGGTGACCAAAGTCTTGCCCTGTCGCTTCTCTTTGTTTCTTTGCGGGGGGGATTATTTCTCGGTTCTTTGGCACTGTTAACCAAATTTGTTCTCCCTCAGCTACTCCATGGCATTGCTCGCTCTACTGAACTGCTTTTGATTTTTGCGATCACTTGGGCGATCGCCTTGGCTTCTGTGGGAGATTTTTTAGGTTTTAGTAAAGAAGTCGGTGCTTTTATGGCCGGAGTTTCACTAGCAACGACGCCTTACCGTTTAATCATTGCGCCTCGTTTAGTGAGCCTACGGGATTTTTTACTGCTGTTTTTCTTCATTAATCTCGGCATTCACATCGAAATTAGTGATTTCCTCAATCAACTTTTGCCCGCGCTGATCCTGTCAGCCTTTGTTCTCCTAGCAAAACCCGTGATGGTTATGGCTTTGGTGGGTATGCAGGGCTATAAAAAATACACCAGCGTCATTACCAGCCTGTCCCTCGGACAAATTAGCGAATTTTCCTTGATTTTGGCAGGCTTAGGTGTGAGTTTGGGACACATTTCCAATGAGACCAGCGGCTTAATCACCTTGATCGCTCTAATTACGATGGGTTTGTCCACCTACATGATTTTGAAATCAAACCAAGTTTATGAAAAGTTTTCCCCTTGGTTTAGCTGGGTTGAACGCCAAATGCCCCACAAAGAAGAAGATGTGGCACTCACAGAATTAGAGCAGTTGGATGTCATTGTGTTGGGTCTTGGGCGTTACGGCGGCAGCCTGATCCAAGATTTAGAGAGGCTTGAGGTGAAAGTTCTCGGCGTTGATTTTGATCCAGAGCTGGTCAATTTTTGGCGATCGCAGGGTATTTTGACCTTTTACGGCGATGCGGAAGACCCAGAATTTCCGGCAGTTCTACCCCTTAAAAAAGTCTGTTGGGTGATTAGTACCCTACCCGGCTTGGATATGGGCCTAAAACTTCTGCACCACTTACAGGAGCATAACTACAGTGGTAAAGTTGCCCTGACGAGCCATACCCAACAAGACAGCTATCCCCTCGAAAAAGCTGGCGCAGATCTTGTTTTGATGCCGTTTCGGGATGCCGCCGTCGAAGCTGCCCGTGTACTAAATGACCGTTTGACATCTATTCCCTAGTGAAAAAGTTCACCCTATATAAGCTTGAGGTGCAATTTAAATTTAAAAGGTTACAATTCAACTACGTTGATGGAGTAGTAAAGGCCATATTTAATCCCTCTAGAACTTGCCGAAAAGAAGCACTCTATGATTAGTCGTTTCAATATTCCAGTCATTCTTGAGGGCTATTCCCAAGGTTATTTTCTAATGTCAGATGATGACGGTAATCTGGGATGGTACTCGAGTAGGCAACGTACACTGATTCCCCTTGACGAGCGGTTTCGCTATCCCAAGTCTCTACGCCGCACATTAAATAAACAAGAGTTTACCCCTGCGGTTGACCAAGCTTTTAAAGATGTTTGTTCGGGTTGTGCAGACCGAGATACAACGTGGATTTCCCCTGAGTTGTCAGAAATTTACCTGGCCCTCCACCGAGCGGGTTGGGCCCACAGCTTTGAAACATGGCAGGGCGATCGCCTCGCCGGCGGCATTTTAGGCATTGTGATCGGCGGGGCATTTATTGGGGAATCGATGTTTTTTAATATCCCCAACGGATCTAAAGCTGCCATGGTTTTATTGGTTAATCATCTGCGGGAAAGGGGTTTTAAACTATTTGATGCCCAGCTCCAAAATCCCCACCTTGAACGGTTTGGCTCTTATGTTATTAGTAACAATGAGTATCGCCAGATGTTAAAACAAGCAATCAAACTACCCTGTGAATTTTGATTCTACGGATATCAATCTCGGCAATATAAATGCTTTTAAGCTGGGCTCAACATAATTAATTGTCTTTTTTGCAGCGATCGCACATCGTCTAACGTAAAGTCTTGATTTTCAAGGAGAGATCCAACGTTTTTCTGACCATCACAGGCGGACATAAACGCGTATTCTGCATCGTTAACAGAGGTTAGACGGTAGTCAAAGTCAAAGAAAGATTGACTCGGCCAGCCATTGAGGCAGGGATGTACTTCGGCGATCGCCCCCTTTAACAGCTCGTCATTAGACCAGTCGGTAATTTCTAGGGGAGGTTTTGCCAAGAAAAATTCGTAGTGACTAATGGTGGTATCTAGTAGCTCGATTAAACGATAGCGCTCCCGCTCACTGAGACCTTTTGCCCGCTCCATCAGATCAGGAGATTTGCCGACAAGTCTTTCCAAATCCCACACAGGCGGATTAGAAAACCCGACAAACTCTAACCCCGACGCGTCAATCAGCTCAAACAACGTATTGATGTTGTAATCCGTTTCTTGGGGATGCACATACATATCCGCAAAGGAAGCATCACGGTGATTTTCTAAAGACCAACGCTCCTTGTCGTACTGCACGAGGCGACTGTGTTCACCCAAACTGCTAAAGATATCCCGACCAACTTTTACCCCATCAACATAATCCCCTCGCTTCTCTCCCTGAAACAGGGCGATCGCCTCCTGCATAAGCTGGATTTCCCAACGACCTAATTCCGCATAGACAAAAATATGAAACAAGCCCCCCGGTGCAACTTTTTTGGCGAGAGCTTTAATCCCCTGTACCGGATCAGGCATATGGTGCAACACACCAACACAATTAATCAGATCAAATTCCCCTTCTAGCTCAGCCGCCTGTTCAATCGGCAAACGTTTAAACGTAACTGGTGCCTGATGATTTTCCCGGACGCCAGACTGACTACAGCGCTTCTGGGCAACCTCTAAGGCTCCTTCACTGAGGTCAATGCCGACAATTTCCGCTTCCGGATTGAGGTGCAGTAAATATTCCGTCCCAACGCCAGTGCCACAACCCGCATCAAGAATACGCACATCATTGCGTTTGGGTTTGCGGTTCGTACAAAAATTGTAAGCAGCTTGCCAATGCCAACGCCAGTTGTAACCTGGAGGCGGCTCATCTAAAAGAGGCTCCGGCGGAAATGGGTAAGTATTGTAAAGTTCACGGACAGCTTGTTGGCGTGCTTCGGGGGTATTCATCTTAGAAAGAGCCACTCAATTCTGAGAATTTGGCAAGGTAAAGTATCAGGAAAACAGGACAGTGCGTAATGTGCAACTTCGATCCCCGCTTTTGTTGATTTTTTGAAATATTTTTTAATAAACCCCATCTCCCTACCTGAAACGTTCTAATCTAAGAGCTAGCTAATAGATAAACATCTCATTTAATAAAGCCTCTGGGAGAAGCGATCGCACAAGAATATTTAGTACTTCTGCAAACTTTCTCCCAACAAGCCCATATAAATTGAACATTTTTGATTGGAGATAGTTGAAAGTCCATGACGATTAGAGCCAGCGGTGGTAGCTCATTGGCCCGCCCCCAGTTATATCAAACCGTTCCCCTCTCTAATATTTC
>CAZXBK010000050.1:0-24512 GCA_964638765.1 uncultured Synechococcus sp.
TATTTGTCTGTCTCGGTAATATTTGTCGGTCTCCGTCGGCGGAAAATATTATGCGACATTTGATCGAAGAAGAAGGTTTAGCGGATCAAATTGTCTGTGACTCGGCAGGGACTTCGAGCTATCACGTGGGGTCAGCGCCGGATCGTCGGATGCAGTCGGCAGCACGCAAAAAAGGCATTAAACTCCTCGGTCAGTCGCGGCAATTTACACGGGCAGATTTTCATGATTTCGATCTGATTTTGGCGATGGACAATGACAATTACCGCAATATTTTGTCCCTAGACCGCAAAGATGAGTACGGCGATAAGGTCAAAATGATGTGCGACTATGCCGAAAATTTCCGCGACACGGAAGTGCCAGATCCCTACTATGGCGGCGATTCTGGTTTTGACTATGTGATTGATTTGTTGCTCGATGCCTGTGATGGTCTACTCACTGAGGTGAAAAAAGAGTTGTAAGGGCGGCAACTTTTGGCGATCGCCATGAGTCTTGGTAGATAGCTTCTTTCTGTGAATTTGCTATGTTCAAGTCTCCCGCTGCTCTGGTTTTAGGTCTTGGTATTGCCTTTGGTAGCTTAGGTTTAAATCTTCATTCCCAGCCAATTCAAGCAGAAATCCTATTGACTCAAGCAACGACAGAGTATGAAGTGGGCGATCGCCTAGAGATTAACCGCAATGGACAGTGGCGACAGGGAGAGGTGATTGGGGTAACGGCAGATAATGATATGCGCCTTTATCAGGTACTTTATCTAGATGTAGGCTTCCCAGAATCAGGGGTTCCAGCGAATCGGTTACGACCTGCCACCTCAACGCCACAGCCACAACCTCAAACCCAAACTCAAGTATCAGATCTCGATTTAGACCAGCCAGTATATGTCGAACGGGATGGGGAATGGCTGCGCGCCAGAATTCTTTATGGGTTCGTTGGTTCTGGTCAGCCTCGCTTCACGGTTCAATATCACGATGACCGCACTATTCAGGAAGATGTGCCTATTTACCGTATTCAAAATGTCGATACAGCTATAGCCAATGGCATCACAACTCAACCTTATGATTCCTTCAGTCAAACAGCTATCGATGAGATGTTAGTCAGTCACAATTACTGGCGATCAAGAGCAGGGGTTCCTCCTCTAACTTGGTCGAATGAATTGGCGGAGTTTGCTCAGGATTGGGCGGAGGAGTTGGTGGAGCAAGAAATAATGGCTCACAATCCCGACAATCCCGACTACGGGGAAAATCTAGCTGCTGGAAGAAATGCTTTTTTAACGCCGAGACAGGTTGTCGATCTTTGGGGTAATGAATTCATCGATTACGACTATCAAACTAATAGTTGCGCTCCCGGCAAAATGTGTGGGCATTTCACACAAATCGTTTGGGCAGAAAGCACTGAGGTCGGTTGCGGGATGGTGCGTAAGGATAATGGCTGGGAAATTTGGGTTTGTAACTATAATCCACCGGGAAATTATGTTGGTGAGCGCCCCTATTAACCAAGGAATTTGTTACCTTGCTTAGTGATTTGATTTGCAAATGACAGGCGATCGCCCATGACCTCACCGAACGAACTACCTCTGCCTCCCGGAAAATTTGGTTTGCCGATTATTGGAGAAACGATTGAATTTTTTACTGATCGTAATTTCCAAAAAAAGCGCCTCGAACAATATGGTGATGTCTTTAAAACCAGCATTTTTAATAGTCCCACAGTGGTGATGGTGGGAGCTGAAGCGAATGAAGTGCTGTTCCGTAACGAAAACAAATATGTAAAAGCCACTTGGCCAAAAAGTACCCGTATTCTCCTCGGTTCAGACTCTCTCGCCACCCAAGAAGGCGGTATCCACAGTTCCCGGCGACGCATCATTTTTCAGGCATTCCAACCCCGCGCCCTAGAGAGTTACATTCCCACCATCGAGAAAATAACCCAGCGCTACCTCGATAAATGGGAGCAAGAAAAAGAATTTCCTTGGTACAACGAACTGCGCAAGTACACCTTTGATGTGGCGAGTACATTGTTTATCGGCAAAGATGGTGGTGCGGAAACGCCCCTCGCTGATCTGTTTGAAGAATGGGTAAAGGGTTTATTTTCATTACCGATTAATTTGCCCTGGACAACCTTCGGTAAAGCGATGAAATGTCGCAAAAAACTTCTCCAAGAGCTGGAAATTATTATCGGCGATCGCCTTGCCAACCAAAAACCAGATTCTGAACCTGCCGATGCGTTGGATTTATTAATTCGAGCGAAGGATGACGATGGCAAATCTCTTTCTATCGATGAACTGAAAGACCAAATTCTTTTACTCCTATTTGCAGGGCACGAAACCTTAACTTCTTCGCTGGTTTCCTTCGGATTATTAGTTGGTCAGCATCGTGATGTCTTTGAAAAAATTTGTGCTGAACAAGAAGCCTTGGGCATTAGCGGTGAGTTAGATATGGCACAGCTCCAGCAAATGACTTATCTCGATCAAGTGTTTAAAGAAGTCTTACGGGTTGTGCCTCCGGTGGGCGGTGGATTCCGGGAAATCATCAATACCTTTGAGTACAAGGGCTATCAAATTCCCAAGGGTTGGTCTGTGCAATATCAAATTGTGCAAACCCACAATGATGAAACTCTTTATCCTGAGCACAAACTATTTGACCCAGACCGTTTTTCACCGGAGCGTATGGCAGATAAACAAAAGAAATTTGGCTTTATTCCCTTCGGTGGCGGGATGCGGGAATGTATCGGTAAAGAATTTGCTCGTTTGGAAGCGAAAATTTTAGCGTCGATGCTCGCTCGCAACTATGACTGGGAACTGTTGCCCGACCAAGATTTATCGATGCAGGTGATTCCCACACCTTTACCTAAAGATGGCTTGAAAATCCGGTTTTCTCGTCGGCAAAGTCCCGTTGCAGCCAATTAATTTTCAGCTTCTGCTGCATCGAGAGCTTTAATTGCCATCACCAGCCAATTGTCTTGGTCGGGCTGAGCCGGATCCGCAAGATCTCGGCACTTCTCCCACGCGGCGATCGCCTGATCAGTTTCTTCTTTTGCTTCAAAATTTAGAGCTTGGAGACAATGGGCAGCAGCACCATCGGGTCGAATATCTTCAGCAACACTGAGATATAAATCCGCTTGGTCGTACAGTTCCTGCTTGTACCTTGCCCAACCGAGATTTTTATTAAAGCTGTACACGAGTCCCGTCTCTTCCTGCACATCTTCGGGAACGTATTGGAGATTATTTTTCACCTCGGTTAACAGAGAAGCTGCACTGGAATAATCTTCTTCGAGGATAAATAGTCGCGCCAAATTGTTTTGGGCTAAGGCAACGTTATTATCGGCATTGCTAGGTTCAGCATTGGCGACAATTTCATATTGGGCTTTTGCAGCTTCGACATCCCGCAAATCTTCGTAGAGATTACCCAGGTTGTAATGGGCTTTCATATTGTCTTCTTTTAAGGCGATCGCCCGTTTAAAGTTCGCCTCGGCAGTCGGTAAATCCCCGGCTAGTTCGGCACGATAACCGAGGTAGTTGTAGAGCTTTGAGATTTGGGGGAGTGATGTCCAAAATCCAAAAATCACGAGAAATAATGCCCAAGTTGAAACGGTGGTTACTTCTTCTCGCCACTGGGATTTCACTCCCATTTTGGTGAAAAGACCATGCAGGCTATCCTGCCCAACTTCTGTCAGATCACCACGGGCTTTCACTAGGGTCAATAAACTCGGCAAAATAATTGCCCCAGCACCACCAAAACCGAGACCACCGCTCACAAATTTTGTACTGATATCAGTAAGTAGAGCAAGATTCACTGTCCAGCCGACAAGGGTTGCACTGCGCCATGCCCAATCGTGTTTATCCTGCTCGTGGGGTTGCAGAAACTTTTCTGGGAACCACCACCACGCTTCAGCCGAAGGATTGCAGCTTTCGCGGGTGGGTGCTAAATCGAGAGTCTCAACGATTAGATTGGCTTGTTCTTTAAATTCTTGATCGAGGTGGGTGAGTTGGTCTTGATAGCCGACAGAAATAGGTGGGTGTTCCTCTAATAAATAGGCAAGGCGATCGCGGGCATAGAGTGTTTCCAGAAGTTGTTGTTGGTTGGGCTGGGCAATAAAAACCTGTAAAGCGTTTTGATAATGATAAATTGCCTCGCCAATGCTAGATGCACCCATGATTATTTGTCCCACTCGATACCGACATCATCTTAGCGATTGACGCTGGCTCAGGTTGGGTTTGATTGATGATTTGTTTTATCTTGGCTTTCGGCAAAGGCGCGTAACACCTCACCCGTAATATCATGACCGCCTTTGAAATTAATCCAGATAGATTGCACGGTATAAATCGGCCCCCAAGGAATTCCCCACCACCCAACCAAAAATGTCAGCAAAGAATAGCGCAAACCTTTCACAATTTTGTTGCTGTCGCCTTTGATAAAAAATGTTCTCGACGATCGCCGCATAGTCATAATGCCAACGGAAATACAGTATTGATAGCAAATGAACTGTGCGCCTTTTTTTAGCTCGTCATTAAGTTCCGAGACTGTTAAATTCTCAAGCCCGACAATTTTCATTGTGATTTATCCTTGCTGCATTGCACTGACTACTACACGGGCGATCGCCACGGTTTCGGGTTTTGAGGATTAGCTGCTATCTACTACAAATACATTTACATAGCTCAAAGCCTAAGTCTCATGGGACATTCACAATATGGCTGGTGAGGCGATCGCCTGATTGTCAGAGAAACAGAATAATTGGTATTGACAGTCCCAAATGCATTTTGTAGTATTTTATACAGAAAGCATAAATAAGTCGTTCATCTCTCTGCTTCTAAACCGCGAGGTTTTTATGAGAGACGGAAGTAAGGATTTATCCCCAAGGAACGCACCTCATTCACTCTACGTTTATATTTTGAGGAGCTAATATCATGACACTCTCTTACAGAGGCATTCGTTTCAACCAAGGTTCTACTGTTGTGGAATCTACTGAAGGTCAGACTATCGGTAAATATCGTGGTTCTGAACTTCACGCTCAAGAGCCTAAGAAAACAATCACCGTTGTTCAACACACAAACCTCAAGTATCGCGGTGCTAGCTACTAGGCTTTAGTTAACGAGCATTAGTTTTCAGTAAATATTGAATCCCATGAAGGAAAGTGATACTCGCTTTCCTTTTTTGTTGTGTGAAAAAAACAGGGCGATCGCCTGTGGCGAGAAGCCGCCAACCCCAAGGGAAGCGGCGAAAATTCTGACTAGAAAATTACGGTATTGCATCTTTAAAAAATCATGTCTCTACCAAGAATACTAAATGCACTTTTCCTCTACCTGACAAAGACATGCCAACAGCCCATCTGACAAAAACCGAAGGACTTAAATTGCCCATTCCTGAAAACCGTCAGGATGACTGTATCTAGGGCTTACATGGAACCATAGTGAGGAGAGCAAAACATGCGATTATCCCGCATTACTTGCTGTACGATATCCGCGTTACTCGGCAGTGGTGTCGCGGCTCAAGCAAACGATGATTTAAACGAACATCAGCCTAAAAGTACGGATTTTGACGAACAACCGGACTTGAATTTTTCTCATCCCGGCGAAAAGTATCAAGTGTCAGCAGCGGTTATCCCCTCACAAGTGAGCCGTATCGTTCCCCCAGAAACTCACTTCAGTTCCCTAAAGGTTTTACCTTCAGCAACGGAGATAACAGAACCGACAACAGTGGCGATCGCCCCAGAGACAGAAAATGTAGTGGTAGAAGCTGAAAACACGATTCGTTCAGAGTCTCCAGAATTCATCTCGGAGTTTGAATGGACAGCTGCAACTCCCGCAACAGAAGTCGAGGTGACAGAGCCTATTTCTGCTGAGGTGGATGCTCCCCCAGAAATCGAGCTAAATTCATCTCCTCAATCTGATGAAATAGCCTTGGTTGCCGCGAATATCGACGCAGACCCAAGTCTTCGGCAGGATATTGATGTAAACAAGCTTTTCCTAAACCACAATCAACAGTTTGAACAAGACATTCACGCTCGCCCAGTCGCCGACTTTATGACAGAGGAGACAGAGGCGATCGCCAAGCAACTCCCTGAAGTTGCAGAGTCTGAAATGACCGAATCTGAAACTACCGAAATACCCCCCGACACTGATTTTCTTCTAGCGCAAAATCAAAGTACCCAAGGCGTTGACTGTAAACCTTGTACTCCTGTCGAACCCCTCATGTTACCTGAGATTTACACAGGAGTTAGCCCTGCTCTCAGCATCAATATCCCAGTGGGTTTCGGCGCGGACCAAAATACCGTTTTCCTCAGTAGTACCTTTCAGGCTGTTACCCGCACAGACAATTACTCTACGTTTCATTCGGGTATTGGCGTTGGTTTAGGTAATGCCAGCGAGGGAGTCGGTTTTGAGCTGAGCTACAGCCAAGATACTGATGCCGAGTTTGGAGATGGTGGTTTCAATGCGAAACTGCACAAACGTTTTACTCCAGATTTTGCGGGTTCCCTTGGTTGGAATGGGTTTCTCAATACTGGTCGCAACGACTACGAACATTCCCTCTACGGCGCTTTAACTAAAGTTTTTCGTACCCGTGAATCCCTCGATAAAAGCTTTAGTCGCGTGGCTGTCACTGCGGGTGTAGGCACAAATCAATTCCGCTCTGACGCTGCTGTCCGCGCGGGCAATAATGACATTAATGCCTTCGGTAATATCACGGTTCGAGTGGCAAGACCTGTCAGTTTCATTACTGAGTGGAGTGGCCAAGATTTAGGCGTTGGTCTTTCGATCGCCCCCTTTGAAAATTTTCCTCTCGTGATTACCCCAGCTATTCGCGACATCTTCGATGGCAACGGCTCTCGCTTTGTTTTAGGCGTTGGTCTAGCGAAGAAATTTTAACGACATCAAGCTAATTTCATCGCGAGCCAAACTGCCATAAAAAGGCTCACGCTTTCTACCTAATTTGAACTGCTACAAAAACTGTTTTGGTTGAAAAAAGACATGATAAATAAACGCAAAATATCTCTAATTGCCTTAGGTGTTAGTTGTTTCTCTCTCGGCATTGCAACACCTAGTTTTGCCCAAAGTTATTCAGACATTACTGGCACAAATATTTGGAATAGCGTACCTGTCATGCTTGATGATATCGAGCCTCTAGCTCCAGAACTTGTCACCCGCGTTACAGAGCTAAATGAAACTTCGGCGATCGCCTATCGAGATTGCAAAATGGCGATTGAGGCAATCGAAGCCCGATATCAAAATGAACCCCAACGCTTTACCCGTGAAAACATCTCCCCGGAACCCCCTCCTGCCTGTGTCACCCTCGAAGTCACTCGTCAAGAAATGGAAGTTCTAAGGATAGAGCTGGCTAAGTTGCAGGCAGAAATTGACGAAAACACCTCTTTCACTTGGTAACGAAAAGTCTACTGTCCTTCCTTGGGGAAGGTGCCGAAGGCGGAAGGGGTTTCAAAAAGTTGCGCAACCCACGGAAAACCCCTCCACTTCTCTCAAGCGATAAAGATTAGCAATCCTCAATAAAAAGACCAACATAAACTGCCACAACACTTTCAATATCGACGGAGACATAAAACACATGTGGAAAAAACTATTTACTCAACCGCTCTTCGCCCTAACAAAAATCAGTAATGCCGTGCTGGGCTGTAGCATCGGCGCGCTCAGTTTGCTGCCCTCCCAAGCCAACGCCCAAGTTAACTTTGGGAGTCAAGGCATTCAGTTTAGTCAAAATACCATCGTTGAATTTGAATTTGTGCAATCTCACGGTTCCTACCGTACTGTTTTTGGCATGATTAATCGCACAACAGGTGCAAAGACGGTCATCTTTCAGGAGAACCAGCCCTATGATGACTATCTGTTTAAAGACTATGCACCAAATCCGATGCAGCATGACACCGGATCGAATCGGGATTATGTCGGAACTTTCGGTAAAACTGTCACGCCAGGTATTGGTCTCAAAGCAGTGGAAGTTTTTGGCAAAGCTGATGGTCAGGTGGTAGAAGTCCCCTTCCAAGCGAATCAACAGTATGTCTTTTTCCTTGATGTCTATGATGAGCAGGGCAACTTTGTAAACCAGTTCCTCTCAACTCAAAATGCGGCAAATTTCGATGGTAATCTGCGGGGTGGTCAAGGACGAGACACCTACAGCAGAAGTATTACAGGCACGGCTTTGCTTTGGGAAGATGGCGGTCGTCTAGAAAGTAGAGGTGAAGATCTAGACTTCGATGATTTTGTTGTGGAAGCGGGCGGTTTTTTGTTCGACCCTTGTCCCGATGTGAAGTAGTTAGTTTAGCTCTGCTCTTTTGCCATTAACTCAATAGGTGGGCGATCGCCGCAGTTTTGATGTTAGAGACAGTCAAAACTAAAATAATCTGTACGTTCCCGACAGCCTAAGCAATTGCTGCCAAACCTCTGCAATGCTCTTGTTGTTATATTTAATGACAAGTTAATCATTTTTTGTTGGGGCGATCGCCCCCGTTAGGTCAGGAAAAATATGTCTGGAATCAACTTTGAATATTTCCTCGATGCCGAAGAAGGGCGTTCCTTTGAGTTACCCGGCGCGAAACCCCACTACAATCCAGACCGTCCGGGACAAGTTGCACATATTCTCCTCGATCTAGACCTTGATATTGATAGCAGCTCTGTAACCGGAACCTGCACCATTACCATTGCACCTATCCGTTCGGGGGTTACGGTTCTCACCCTTGATGCGGTGGATATGGCCATTGAATCTATTTGTGTGGGCAATGTCAGCCAGCCCTTTGATTATGACGGCGAAGTTCTAACCGTTAATCTCCTACAACCGACCACCACCGAAAAATTTGATTTGGCGATCGCCTACAAATTAGAGCAACCCCAGCGGGGCATTTATTTCATTAAGCCGGACGAGCATTATCCCGACAAACCCGTGCAAGTGTGGACGCAGGGAGAAGATGAGGATTCGCGTTTTTGGTTTCCCTGTTTCGATTACCCCGGACAGCTTGCAACTTCCGAAATTAAAATTCGTGTTCCCAAGCCCTATCGCGCTATCTCTAATGGAGAATTAATTGGCACAAAAGAAGAGGGCGATAAGACTGAATATCACTGGCTCCAAAAAGAAATTCACCCCTCCTACCTTGTGACCCTTGCGGTGGGAGATTTTGCTGAGATTCAAGATGAATGGGAAGGTCTCCCCGTTCTCTACTACGTCGAAAAAGGGAAAGAAGACGAGGGCGATCGCAGTATGGGCAAAACCCCAGCGATGATGACATTCCTCAGCGAAACCTACGGCTACAAATACCCTTTCCCGAAATACGCCCAAGTCTGCGTCGATGACTTTATTTTTGGCGGTATGGAAAATACTTCCACCACACTCCTCACAGATCGTTGTCTCCTCGATGAACGGGCAAGCCTCGACAATACCCGTACGGAAACCCTTGTCCTCCATGAGCTAGCTCACCAGTGGTTTGGAGATTTGGTTGTCATTAAACATTGGAGTCATGCGTGGATTAAAGAAGGGATGGCTACCTACGCCGAAGTCCTTTGGATGAACGAGGAATATGGTGCTGATGAAGCTGCTTACTACCTCTTAGGAGAAATGCGGAGCTATTTAGCCGAAGACCGCAGCCGTTATCGTCGCCCCATCGTGACCAATGTCTATCGCGCTCCTATCGAGCTTTATGATCGCCACCTCTACGAAAAAGGCGCTTGTGTTTACCATATGATTCGCACCATACTCGGTGATGAGCTGTTCTTTAAGGCCATCCGCACTTTTGTTGGAACTCATGCCCACCGAACTGTTGAAACTATTGATGTGTTGCGGGCTATTGAAGAATCTACCGGATTTAATCTTGCACCCCTCTTCGATCAATATGTATTCCGGGGTGGACACCCAGACTTTGAAGTCGGCTACAGCTGGGATGGCGGTAGTGGTTTAGCGAAACTCAGTATTAAACAAACCCAAGCTAAAAAAGACGAAAAGGCATTATTTGATCTGAAAGTGCCCGTCGCTTTTGGTTTTGTTGATGGTGAAGAGGTCACTCAAAAGACTTTTACCTTCCGCCTCAACGAAGCAGAGCAAACCTTCTATTTACCCCTTGAGAAAAAGCCCAGTTTCGTTAGCTTTGATGTAGGTAACAACTGGACAAAAACCGTCAAACTCACCTACCCCATGGCGGAACTGAAAGCACAGTTAACCTACGACCCAGACCCCATTTCTCGCATCCATGCAGCCGGGGCGATCGCCAAACAGGGAAATCTTGAAGCGGTGAAAGCCTTACGGACAGCTTTGAAGAAAGAATCCTTCTGGGGTGTGCGGGTTGAAATTGTGAAAGCCCTCGGCAAAATCCAGCTCAACCAAGCGGAAGAAGCATTGATGGCAGGCTTGAAAGATAGTCATCCGCGAGTACGTCGTGCCACCGTCACTGCACTGGGTAACTTTAAAACTGAGGCGAGTTACAAAGCTGTGAAAGCTTGCCTCCTTAAGGGTGATGATAGCTATTACACCGAGGCGACAGCGGCTAGAACGTTAGGGGCAATGGTTGCAGTGGGCTTAGAAGATAAAGCAGCGGAAAGTCGTGATCTGCTCCAACAAATTCTTGAAACTCGTGCTGGGTGGAATGAAGTGGTGCGGGGCGGTGCAATTGGTGGTCTCTCAGCAATGAAAACATCCCCAGAAGCAGTGGATTTAATTTTGCCCTATACCGAAATTGGTGTGCCTCAACCTCTACGCTTAACTGCCATTCGTTCTCTTGGAGCCGTTGCTAGCGGTCAAAGTAATGACAAACTTGAGGTGATTCTCAACCGTCTGGAGGCGATCGCCCGCGAAACCTTTTTCTTGACTCAGGTGGCGATCGTGGGAGCATTAGGACGCATCGAAAACCCCAAGGCGTTAGGACTATTGCAAACCCTTGCTAGCCAAGCGCCAGATAAGCGGGTGCGGCAGCGAGCTGAGGAAACAGTGTCTTCCCTCCAGAAAAAACTCAGTACCGATAAAGCAGTGAAATCCTTGCGCAATGACCTCGACAAACTCAAAGACGAGAACAAACAACTGCAAAGTCGTCTCGCCAAACTCGAAGCAAAAACCTAAACTCAACCCACCAGAAATATCAACGCAATAACTGAACTTTTCTCCTCTTTCTTCCGTCAAGAAGGTAGGAGAATTTTGTTTTTTCTACCCTGCAATGCAGGCGATCACCGAGCGAATTTTTATTTATAAAGGTGTTCACAAACGAGACGCTTTGCCCTAAAGAATCCCCTTATCAATTCTTTATACTCCAAAGTTCCGTGTTAACATCAGTGTCAAAAAGATGCGGAGAGCAAAAAACTTTAAACTCTCTCAACATCCAATGGTGGAGGAGTACAAGGAGTTTCTAATTCTATGTCCCAAACAAAGACTGGTGTATCTCAACAACCAAACATTCGCATCGGTGTCATTGGCATTGGCAACATGGGCCAGCACCATACCCGTGTCCTGAGCCTCCTGAAAGATGTTGAATTAGTGGGAATTGCAGACCTAAATGTTGAGCGCGGTTTAGATCTCGCTAGCAAGTATCGCATCCGTTTCTTTGAGGATTACCATGATTTGCTCCCCCTCGTTGATGCCGTGTGTATCGCCGTCCCTACCAAGCTCCATTACCAAGTCGGTTTAGAGTGTATGGAAGCTGGCGTTCACGTCATGATCGAGAAACCGATCGCCGCCAGTATTGCCGAAGCGGAAGCCCTTGTAAATGCAGCTGCTGAATACAATGTCATTTTGCAAGTGGGACATATTGAACGCTTTAATCCCGCCTTTCAAGAATTAAGCAAAGTCCTGAAAACCGAAAAACTTCTAGCCATTGAAGCCCATCGCATGAGTCCCTATTCCCAACGGGCTAACGATGTTTCAGTCGTTTTAGACTTGATGATTCATGATATCGACTTGCTTCTTGAAATGGCGGCATCTCCTGTGGTTCAGCTCACCGCAACAGGCTCAAAACGGGAAGACTCTAACCATCTCGACTACGTTACCTCTACCCTGAACTTTGCCAATGGTATTGTTGCGACCTTGACGGCGAGTAAAGTAACCCATCGTAAAATTCGGACGATCGCCGCCCATTGCCAGAACTCCTTGACTGAAGCTGATTTTCTGAACAACGAAATCGAAATTCACCGTCAAACCACCGCCAACTACACAACCGATTACGGCCAAGTTTTGTACCGCCAAGATGGTCTAATCGAGCAGGTTTACACCAGTAATATCGAACCGCTCCATGCTGAGTTAGAGCATTTTGTGCAATGTGTGCGAGGAGGAGAACAGCCTTCCGTCGGCGGTGAACAAGCCCTGAAAGCCTTGCGATTAGCCAGCTTGATCGAACAAAGTGCCCTCGATGGCAAAGTTTGGCACGAGATGGACTGGCAGTACCAACATCTCAATAAACCTGAGGCTCCTACCTCACCAGTAAAACTTGCTTGAAAGTTTAAGCAAAATCTCCTTAGCGATCGCCCTGTAATTTCGATACCCTAATAGATGTAATCCTTTTGCATTTTGTGGAATAGGAGCCACTCACCAAAATCTTATGTCTGATCTAAACCGTGGCATCATGAAATTCGATGGTGCTGATAAGCCTATTGTCGTCGCTGTGTCTGCTGTTCTCGTCCTTGGGGCGATCGCCGCTCTAATCGTTTGGGGTGTGACGACAGCTTATACGTTCTAAAGCCTGTTACGCTTCTTTGATGTAACCCTTTTACTTTCTGGACAAATTGAATTTTTTAGTTGCGATCGCTGAACCCCGTCCCCTCCTTGGAGATGTTTGGCTTGATGTCGCTGTACTGGCGGTAATGCTTTGTATGTCTGCTTTCTTTGCAGGCTCTGAAACGGCAATTACCGCTTTTGACGATCTCAAGCTCGAAGGACTAATTAAGCGGCAGGGCGATCCGCAAGGAATGTTTCGTCTAGTCAAGAAAAACCGTACGAGATTTATTACAACCCTACTCCTCGGTAATAATCTCGTTAACAACTTTTCCGCCATTATCACCAGTAATCTATTTGCCATTTGGCTCGGTAATGCTGGTTTAGGAGTCGCCACCGCTGTTGTCACCATCGTGGTGCTCATCTTTGGTGAAATTACGCCGAAATCCCTCGCTATTCTGAATGTGCGTTCCACCTTTATGGTTGTGGTGCGACCCATTTACTTGCTGTCGCAATTTTTGTCATTTTTTGGCATCGTCTATATTTTCGAAACGATTACCGAAAAGACGATTAAACTCTTTTCTGGCCAGCAAAATAAAAACGCTCCTACCAGCGAAACCCTAACCGAACTACAGCTGATGATCGAGATCCTCGGCGGTAAAGGCAAACTGGACTTGCAGCGGCGACGCATTCTGGGTAATGCTCTCCTCCTCGACAACATGATGGTCAAGGATGTGGTGAAGCCCCGTATCGAAATGCAAACGATCGCCCACGATGCCACTGTGCAAGAACTTGTCGATCTATGCCTTGAAACGGGCTATTCAAGGATTCCCGCGCAGGAACAATCAAAGGATCACATTATCGGCGTTGTAAACCTCAAACAAGCGCTGAAGGCGATGAACGATGCCACCGTTGAGGAACATGCTGCCATTCTGGTTAGTTCTGTCATGGACACACCCGTCTACGTCCCTGAAACGAAGCGTGTGGCGGACTTATTAAAGGAGATGTTGCAGCAGCGTCTCCATATCGCCATTGTGGTTGATGAATACGGCGGCACTGTCGGTTTGGTGACCCTTGAAGACTTACTAGAAGAATTAGTGGGTGAAATTTACGACGAGAGTGATCTCGAACCCATTCGTGAGCGTCCTTTCAAGAATCAAAAAAATTAGATTCGCGAAAAAATAACGTTATGGGGGTTGCAGAAAATTTCCTTTATGTTAGGATTGATAAATGTGAAAAGAAAAACGTGGGTCGGTGCCCGAGTGGTTAATGGGGGCGGACTGTAAATCCGCTAGCTATGCTTACGCTGGTTCGAATCCAGCTCGGCCCACCACCTTTTCCATGCCCATATGGCTCAGGGGTAGAGCACTCCCTTGGTAAGGGAGAGGTCACGAGTTCAAATCTCGTTATGGGCTCTACGTTTTACCCATAACGCTTTACCGTCAAATCCGAAGAGAGCGATAAGCGGTTTAAGCATCTTTAGAATTTCATTCAACAAAAATTTTATTGTCTGTTTTTGCCAGTTGGTTCATCGGTAGAAACGGTCGACTCTATATATCTATGCGCTTCAAGCTTGAATTTACTCCCCACTAATTTTGCAATGACAGAAACTCCGTCTCTAAGCGCCCTAGAATCTTAAAGATTTTTAACCCAATCGAATTTTCTGCAAGTTAGGATTATAGATGTGGTCTTCTTCGATTGAATGTTACAAGTACGAAGTGAAACGACCATTAAACGCATTGATAAGTCTATTGCAGAATCCCAAACAATCTCCACTTTAAAAAACATAGAAAATCTCTCACTTTTACAAATTGGAGATCGGAACCTCTACTTTATATGTTTGACCTCAATAAGTTTATCGGTGGCAATGTTGCGACCTCTGGGATTCCCAGTAATGCCATTTATGATTTGAGTCTGAAGATATGGCAGAACATCACAAATAAAACCTGGGAAGAGCTCTATCTCGATGCTTTTGATAAGGCTCTTAAAGAATCAAAACCATATCTCAAAAAGTACACTTGTAATCAGGGAAAGATTGAAGTTGACAAACAGAAAATAGAGCTGTTTATACGAAAGTATTTTTGTTCTAACTCAACAAAAGTCAGTGGGTTGACTAATGACAACTTCATATCGGAGCTGTCTCTAGCAATGGAAGAAGATTCCATATTGATTCTTGGAGGTAATCAGTTAACTTCTGAAGACTATCAAAGCCTAATTAGGCGACTAATTGAAAAGGCAACGAGTGCTTTTAAAGAATCTATCAGTTCTAATCCTCAAGCTGTCTATACTGCTCTTCTTGAAGAAAGTCTAGGAATTGAAAATACAGCGAGAAAAAATCTCTCTTTACTAGAAAAATGTTTTAGTGTCACATTACCTCAATTAGATCGAATAGAAAGTAAGGTCGATTCTCTGGATAGTGTTGTACAGCAGCTGGTATCAGATCATATTAGTAACTCTTCATTAAGAACTAATGATGCGTTAAAGCATGAATATCAAGCTCAGCTAAGACAAATTAAAGAACTGATTCGTTCGTATAAACCCAAACAAGCTTTTAGGGCTTTGGAATTGCTGAGGGAACGTATTGACGACACAGTCTCATCGATTATCCATTATGAGATTTTGGTGAATATGGGAGCTGCGAAGCTCAGCATGAATCATCCGATAGAAGCGGCTGGATATTTAATTAACGCTTTGGAACGAAATGCAAATGATGAAAATGCCTGGTATAACGCAGCGCTCGGTCATATACTTCTTCAAAAAGATAGCGAAGCACAGCAATTAATTGATCGAATTTTAGCTGCAAATCCTGCCTCCAAGAATGCATACGAATTAATCGTTTTAATTTCCACTGATGAAACTTTAGATAACTTAGTTGAGCAAATTCCAGTTGAGTATAGGCATTCTTCACGCATTGCCTATGGATTAAGCCATATTGCTAGACTACAAGCTAATCATGAAAAAGAAGAATATTGGCTCCAAGTAGCCCTAGAAGATGATCCTGACAACTTTGAGATTCAAGCTACATATGGAACACGGTTACTTGAGTCAGTTAGTTCAGACCATTGGATAATGAGTCATCGACAGTTTAGCCAAGAAAATATCAAGACTATACAAAAATCTGAAAATCTTTTAACACTTGCTTGGGAGAAAATTAGAAACACTGAGCTTCGTGATTTTTGGTCTCATATAATCATGAACCGTAGTATAGCTAGGAGAAACTTGAATCGATTAGAAGAGGCTATTCAAGACTCAGAAGTTACATTAAATATTTCTCCTAATAATCCTCTTTTTATAAAAAATAGAGCAGAGTTTGCCTATGCCAATAACAATAAGAATAAATCAATTGAACTACTTCAAATAATTAAAGATTCTCCACTTACACCTGATGCCCCAATCTTCTTGGCTTACTGTTATCTTGATTTAGAAGAGCACGCGAAAGCTATTGAAACAGCAGAAGTATTTATCAATAACCAGCCTCTCACCCTTGTGGATGGATTTACGCTTGTGGATGAGGCTCAGCAGATTATAGTTCAGTCACATATAAGGTCAGAAAACTCTGAAAAATTAATTGAAATCTATAACGATATTAAAGATAAAGAGTCAAGAAGTCTTACCGAGCTTCTTAATGCGGCGGCGATAGCAGCCTCTTTTCACCAAAATCAAGATGCTATTACTTTGTTACATGAAGCTTGCTCTTCAGTGAATCCAAATACTTCTAAAATACAAATTCAGCGAATTGCAGATCAACTATTTTCATTAGAGGAATATTCACTCTCAGCTCAACTATATGAGGTTATTACTGATGCTCAAGCTAATACGAGATTTACTCATCGTTTAATAGAAGTATATTATTTCTCAAGGAAATACAGCAAAGCACTTCATTTGTGCCAAACTTTTCGAGAAAAATATGGAATTAATATTGACCTAATAAAAATTGAGATTTCAATACAAAAAAGCATTAATAATTTAGAGGAAGCAAGAAATCTCTGCTTGTCTTGTATTGAGGAGTTACCAAATTCAGACCGAGTATCACTTCAACTAGCTTTTATCAACTACAGATTAGGAAGATTTGAGGAGCTAGATGATTTTCTGAAAACGATAACAGACTTGCCCAGTCTACCTTTAGAAGAGTCTGTACAACTAGCCAATTTACTTCACATCAGAGATTTTTCCGATAAATTCTTTGAGCTTTTATATCAAACAAGAAAAAGGTTCTATGATAAAAGTATCGCACATGTACAATATGCAATTAATTTCTTTGAAAGGCAAAGAGCCCATGATGGCTTGTTAGTTTGCGAGCATGTCTGTGCTGGATGCGCAGTTTATCTCAAGAGTGATGAAGGAAAATTGACATCTTTCGTTATTGTCGAAGATGATAGTGCAGATCTGCGAGAAAATGAGCTTGATATAAAGGATCATAGAGCTCAAAAATTACTTAACAAAACTGTCGGTGATCAAGTTGTTTTCAAGCAAGACTTTATCTCTAAAGATGTACGGGAAGTAAGTGAAATCGTAAGTAAGTATGTCTATGCTCTTAGAAAAAGCCTAGATTTATTAAATAATCAGTTTTCTGAGACTCCTGGATTTTGGTCGGTTCGACTTGACTTTGATAAGACGAATAACGACATACCGCAAAGCCTAATTTCTATCTTAGAAAAAACTAATGAATCAGTTCGGGAAGCAGAGAAAGCATATCAAGATATTCACATTCCTATAAGTCTATTTGCTAAGTTAACAAGTAAAGACATCATTTCAACATGGGGATATCTTTCTAACTCTCCAAACTTAGGAATACGCTGCTGTCAAGGAAGCTATGAAGAACAAAATATAGCTTTATCACTTTTAGAAAAGCAAGAAGCTAACACACTAGTTCTGGACATCACTGCACTTCTCACAATACATGGTCTGAATATAGCCGATAAAATTGCGGATATTTTTACCTTACTTGTGGTCGCACAATCAACCATAGACACTCTAAGAAATTTTATTGAAAACCAAAAAATCATTGAATTTAACGGAACATCTTTTTTAGGGAAAGAAAATAACCATTTTTTTCTACAAGAAGTTACACCTAAGGAAGTCCAAAATACTTACAAACATTGTGAAAAGATTCTCGTATGGATTAAAGCAAACTGTAATGTTATGCCTTGTTCTGCATTATTAAGTATGGATTCGAATGAACGAGATAAACTTGAAAAATTAATTGGAATATCTTGTTTAGAAACGATATTGATAGCAAGTAAGCAGAATATGCTGCTTTACTCTGATGATTTTGCTCTACGCCAAATCGCAAAAGACAGATTTTCTGTAGAAGGTGTATGGACCCAAACAGTTCTTCTACATGGAAAAGCTCTCTCTAATATTGACCAGTCAGAATACAGTGATGCTATTGTCAAGTTAGTGTGCTCCAACTATAACTACACAAGTATTGACGCTAATGATCTTATTTCTGCTGCTAGGCAATCTAACTGGCTTCCAAAAGCATCATTTACAGCTTTACTACGTCTTTTAGAAAATCATCAGCCTAAAAGTTTACTTTCATTAAATGATAAGTACGATGATTTTAATACGTCTTTAGTAATGAATATTGTTGTAGACTTTCTATATTTATTGTGGAAGCAAGCAATTACTCTTCAGCGAAAGTATACATTGGGAGCAACAATACTAAAAAGTATACTATGTGGTAGAGAGAATCACGTATCTATTATTAAAAGTTTAGCTTTAAAGATAAAGAAAAAGTCTCTTATTATTCTTCCTGATGAGTCAGAGATATTATGTTTTTTAGCTCAGTGGTCAGCCCAAAAGTATTTAATATAAATCAATTCATTCTCTTGTGTTAATGCAAGTTATTCACTCAATATATAGATTTTGAGTGATGCTACTCTCTTTTGGAAAAATAGATAAAAAAAATCTTTGAATACAGAAAAAATGACTAATGTAATTCTTTTGAAATATAGATTAAGAAGCCTTGGTATTTCGTCGTTTGCACAGTCTACTTTAAGAAATAGGGAAAATAATCTTTTAAAACAACTCTAAAAACTCTTTAATTATCTCAGTTGTGGTATACACAAATCTCTGAGTTATGAGCAAGTATAGTAGTTTCGAATAAGAAATATAATTCCTTTTTTCGCTAGAAATTAGTGTGAGTGGCGTAACCTTCTGAAACCCCTGACCGCCTAAGGCCACCTTCCCCAAGGAAGAATACTAGAAACCCTCTAGAACTTATTCGAAATGACTATATCAACCCCAAAATCAAAAAGTAGAGACTAACTAACTACACGAAAAAAATATAGATAGCATGTATCTAGTGTCCATGACTTACTTGTGCCTGTAAGTTGGAAAATAAAAATAACATTTTGAAGTTCTGTTTTTTTCTTCCAAATAGCATAAAAGGAACGCTCATTTGAACGCTCCTAAATACAAAATTAATAATATTGATTAATGCTCAAAATTAAGCATTCGCTGTTGCTGCGCTTTTTGCTTTTTGGAAAAACTTTTCACGGATGGATTGTGCCATTTGGGCAGGTGTTAAACCGTGAGCAATTTTGGATTGGTCAGGCGTTGCATGGTCAACAAGGACATCTTCAATACCGAAGCGTTGCACCGGAACTGTAATGTTGTTGTCTTGCAGAGCTTCGCAGACAGCAGAACCAAAACCACCCATGAGGCTACCCTCTTCAAAAGTTGCAACCTTACCGATTTCCTGCGCTAAAGGTGCAATCAAATCCTTATCCAAAGGCTTCACAAAGCGAGCATTAATGACCGTTGCAGAGATGCCATGCTCACTGAGGATTTCAGCCACCTGCAATGTCGGGTGAACCATCGCACCATAACCGATAAGAAGAATGTCATCACCATTACGGAGAATCTCACCTTTACCGATGGGCAACGCTTCCCAGCCCTCTTCCATGAGCGGCACACCAACGCCACTACCACGGGGATAACGCATGGCGATCGCCCCGTCTTGGTATTCGATACCAGTGACAAGCATCCGCTGTAGTTCCGCTTCGTCCTTGGGAGCCATCACTACGATGTTGGGGATGAGACGGAGATAGGAAATGTCATACATCCCTTGGTGGGTGGGGCCATCAGCACCGACAATGCCCGCACGATCTAAACAGAAAAAGACAGGCAATTTCTGAATACAGACATCGTGGATAATCTGGTCGTACGCTCGCTGTAGGAATGTCGAATAAATTGCCACAACAGGATTGACACCATCACAGGCTAAACCTGCTGCCAAAGTGACCGCATGTTGTTCAGCAATACCGACATCAATGTATTGCTTCGGTAGTTTTTTCTGGAGCTTGTCGAGTCCAGTACCCGTTGCCATTGCTGCGGTAATGCCGATAATTTTTGAATCATTTTCAGCAAGGGTAGTCAGAGTATGGGCAAACACCTTGGAGTAGCTGGGAGGCGTCGGCTTTTTCGAGGGATAAGCTTTACCCGTCGCGAGATCAAAAGGTTTCTGGGCATGGTAACCAACTTGATCCTTTTCGGCGATCGCATAGCCCTTACCTTTAACCGTTGCCACGTGGACGAGGGTGGGGCCTTTTGCCTTGTGAGCTTGTTTGAAAGTGCGGATAAGTTCTTCAATATTGTGACCATCGACGGGGCCAAAATATTTAAAACCAAGCTCTTCGATAACCGCTCCCACTTTGGAAACCGCAAGACGCTTCATGCTGTCCTTAAAGCGCTCCATTTCTGGGGTGATGGATTCACCGAGGAACGGTAAATGCTTAACTTGCTCTTCGATGTTGTCCGTTAAAAATTGGACGGGATCGCTGAGGCGCACCTTGTTGAGGTAGCGTGAAATTGCGCCCACATTCGGTGAAATGGACATTTCGTTGTCGTTGAGCACCACCATCAAATTGGTGTCGGGGAGGTGTCCAGCATGGTTGATCGCTTCAAGAGCCATACCGCCAGTTAACGCACCATCGCCAATCACTGCAACAGCTTTGTAGTCTTCTCCTTTCGCATCCCGTGCTAAAGCCATGCCGAGGGCAGCGGAAATACTAGTAGAAGCATGGCCTGCACCAAAATGGTCAAACTGATTTTCGCTACGTTTGAGGTAGCCAGCGACACCGTCTTTTTGGCGTAGGGTATGAAACTGGTTATAACGGCCAGTCAAAAGCTTGTGGGGATAGGCTTGGTGGCCGACATCCCAAACGACTTTATCGCGATCTAGATCAAGGGTTTGATAGAGAGCAATGGTCAGTTCGACAACGCCTAAACCGGGGCCGAGGTGACCACCGCTTGCGGCGATCGTTTGTAAGTGTTTTTCGCGGATTTGACGGGCGATTTCTTCTAGCTGACGAACAGATAAACCGTGGAGTTGGTTGGGGTGGGTGATTTCACTAAGATGCATAGATTTACAGAAAAGCCATCTTATAAAAAGGTCTAGTTCTCAGCATATCAGGTCTCTTAAGTTTGAGCAGAATAATCAAATGTGTTAATAGAAATAATGTTCTAAAAGCTAATGAAGATCACGAAAAAACTAGGTGTATCCGTAGCAAAAAGCACTAAACTGCTTATTTTTCCGAAAGAAATCTACTGTGCTTACGTATATCTTTTATTTATTGTGAAAAGGTTGTCTTAATAGCAGGAAAATATGTTATTTGGGCTACGAAAATAGCTTTAGTCTTGGGGATAAATAGAACGTTTTTGTTGAGAAATAGTGATTTATCAATAGATAATAGAGAGAGAATTGATTAGACAATTTTTTATTTATTTTTTCTTCGTGGCGATCGCCGCCCATCAAAATTGTGAAAAAACCTAAACCCCTACAGCTAAAGCAGCTTGCGCCTTACGAAGATATGTTGCTCCATGCCCTCGCTTTTTTTCGGACAAACCGTAGTGTAGAGACCCAAGCTCACCATTGTTTGTCTATGTATCTCCGTCAAGGGGAAGCCCGTGTCATGGGAGAAGTGGGCTTTTATGCTCGTCTGCTAGGAATGGAACCCAAGGATTTGTTGCAGCTCATTTACACTAATCCTGATGAGGCGATCGCCCGCTTGTCAGCATATGGGGAAATTGCACCAGTGGCAGACGAAAATAATCAACTTTAGTAGGCATAATAGGAGAAGAGCCTTTCCGCTGCCCCACATCTATGACAGCTAAACCCGCCCCCGAAACCTATCAGGTTGAAGACATCCAAGAAATTTTACAGTTGGCGATCGCCCGCCGCGAGGAAGAGAGTGAGCTGACTCGGACGCAGTTGGAAGAGATTGCAGCAGATCTGGGCATTCCCCAAACAGATTTAGTGGTGGCTGAGGAGACATGGCGCAGCCAGAAAATTGTTAATCAAAAGAAACAAGAATTCAACCAACACCGCCGCCATTTATTGAAAAATAAGACGATCCGTTTTGGGATTGTGAATGCGTTTTTGTTGGGCATTAATACCGTCGATGCTGGGCATCCCTCTTGGTCACTTTATGTTCTGCTAATTTGGGGACTATTTTTTAGTTTAAAAAGTTGGCAACTATGGCAAACCAAAGGCGAAAATTATGAAACCGAATTTCAACGCTGGGATCGTAAAACACAACTAAAAGAATCTGTCCAAACTATGTGGCAAAAAACACAGAAATTTCTGAGTGGTTCCGACTTTACCTAACTCTTCCATTCATTAATTTTTTGATTTTTATAACTCTGTGACTACCGCACCTTCAGAGGCGATCGCCAGAACCTGTTTCTGGGCATTCACCTTAAACTTTGACCAAGTTTCTCCCATCACATCCGCGACGGCTTGAGCATTGTCTGGGCTGGCTAAGGCTAAGAGAGTTGGCCCTGCACCACTGATTACCATGCCAAAAGCCCCAGCTTGGATCGCTGCCTGTTGCACTTGGTCATAGCCCACAATTAAATTTTTACGGTAGGGCTGGTGAATCTGATCATCGAGGGAAGCCCGGAGATATTCGGCATTATTTTGAGCCAGACCGTGGGGCAATAAACCTAAACGAGACGCATTAAAAATAGCTTGGGCGCGGGCATATTGCTGCGGTAAAACGAGGCGAGATTCTTCCGTCGATAGCTCAAAATCGGGAATTGCGACCACGGGAATGACTGCTTCATGCCAAGCCCACGGACAAATCACCCACTGCTTCTGATGGTTGACCGAGAGCTGGCAACCACCAAGGAGAGCAGGCACAACGTTATCGGGATGGCCTTCTAGTTCAATCGCCAATTCCATTACCTCTGACTCACTCAACGGTGAACCAGCCAAAGTATTAGCTCCGACTAAGCCGCCCACGATCGCCGTCGCCGAACTTCCCAACCCCCTAGATAGAGGCACATTGAGATCAATGGCAATGTGAATATTGGGGACAGGCTGTTCAATCTTGTCGTAGAGATATTTAAAGGCAACATAGAGCAAATTATCGGGGTCTGCATCTAGTTTTTTCGCCTCTACTTCAGCACCGACCACTTCTAAGCTAAAGGGTTCAGCCTCGGCCGCCATTGGCGTAAAGCGAAAAACATTGTCGAGGGTGAGGGCTGCGCCAAGGCAGTCAAAGCCTGCACCGATATTCGCTGTTGTGGCGGGAACCTTTACTTGGATGGTGGTCATAGTCTCTTGGATGAAAATGGGATCGGGCAAGTCTAGGGGGTGATATTGGCTTTAAGGAGAATAATTTCTTCTACTGGGATGGCGATCGCCGTGAAATCGTTTTGGCTGAGGAGATTAAGCAGCTCAATAAGACGGTCTTCGTCGGCGGTTTGTTCTGCCAGCAAATAACCACGGGTGGCATGGGTCACTAACGCAACATCTTTTCCCAGTAAAGCTTTAAGTTCGGTGGCGATCGCCGGATTCACGCCATAATCCACTAAAATGCCATAGCCATCACCACCGAGCGCTTGGGGTGTATATGCTTCGACAGTTTCAGAAGTTGCTGCCAATTCAGCACTGAGCGCTCCTACTGGAATATTGCGATCCGGATTAAGGCGCTCTTGAAACACCTCGGGGGAGACCACATCTTCCGTCGGCACAACAACATCAGGAGCCGTTGCCGCTTCCGATAATGTCGGGATAACAGGCGGTTCCGTTGTGGTGTTTGCCGTTGTTGCTACGGGAGTGATCACCATTAACGGTAAGCCCACCGCATCATCGAAATATTCAGCCCACTGGGTCGCCCGCGCTTGGGATTCAAAGTTGCCGATACGACTGAGAACATTGCCGCCGTACTGACAAACCACAAGATCATGATCTTTTGACAGGGTTCGGCCAACCTGCAAACGCACCTCTTCACGGAGGGGCTGTGATGGCGTAAAAACTAAGACGAGGAATTCATCCGCATCGGGAGATTGGCAAACAGGCAAATTTTTGTCCTGGGCGATCGCCCCCTGTGCGGTCACGAGAGCAGACAAACCACCCAATAGAACGGATAGCCACGGCGATCGCTCCATCTTCCACAACTTACCCATTACTCAATTCCTCCAGCGGCAACAAATCACAGCCCCATTTTAGGAAATTTCCCTGACTACATCACTTCCCCAGACAAAGATTTGAGAGGTTCAGGAATTTCATCGGAAGGCCCTTCAAATTCACCCAAGTAGACGTATTCGAGGCGTAGTTTGAGCCAAGTAATAAACTTTTTGTTGGTAGAAATAACCGCAGCACAGGGCTGAGGCGTTGCTGCCTTTGCCGCTTTTTGGCTGGGAGCATCAACAAATGCTGGATCTTGAACAACCCAAAAATCCTTCTCTAAACCCTTATCGGCATAGTGACGCTTACGTTCTTTAATGACCTCTGGAAAAGGCTCATCTTCAAAGAGAAATTTCTTGCTCGCCAGCGCGTAATAATACGTGGTCATAACAGTTGATATAAAAGTATTTTTAAAGGTTTTTGCCTCAGTAAAGATACCCTACAACTGACCCCTCATGGCAAGCTTCATTTCCCGGACA
>CAZXBK010000051.1:0-24416 GCA_964638765.1 uncultured Synechococcus sp.
AATAACATGCAGCTTTGATCATTAGATCCTAAAAAGTCTTCCTTGGAAAATAACACATTCGACTAAGGCGCGAGAAATCTCTCTCCTATCGGCTTCCTTAAAATAATCAAAAAAGACAGAGTATGAGTGTTATCTGGAAATCTCAACAATACTTTTGTTCAGCATTTTGAAAGATTAATAATAGGGAGCAAACGAGACGGTTTATCTTATCTGTAGAAAAAATCTAAATAGACTCATCAAAGCGACTTTTAAAACTACCTTTTTTGTACCAATATTGTTTGAGTTCGTGGTGAGGTGTGTGCAGACTTGCCTTTGCTTGATACAGCAAAATACGACGATGGGTTCCGATCCAAACGCGCTTCAAAGGATCGACAGAAATTAACGTCCCACCCAAACTTTCAACACATTCTTCAAACCTTTCAATTGTGGAATAATCAAGGGTTTCAAAAACGAAGAAGTTTCCATCACAAATTAAATGACGACTCCGAATCCATGCTTTCATTTTTTTGCTGGCAACCGGAGGTAACATCGTGACTTTAGACTATTGTATGAAAATAAAAAATACTATTTAGTATGTTAGTTACGTTTCAGTGTAAATAAATCGTTCTTTCGACTGTTTATTCTGATTAATTAAGCCTTTTGGAGACTGAGATTGCTGGCGAAGCAGTACTGTTGATTTATCAAATAAAATCAATTGATTTAATATCAATAATTCTCAACAACCTCGGCCGCGTAATTTTCTGTCTTTTCAAACTTTAGAGGACCAACGGCTGATCCCCAAACCTGTTCGTCAGTCTCAACATCTAAACCTCGATCCCATCCAGTAAAACTAGTCTCTGTAAAGCGAGCATCACTAACTAAATAGGTCTTTTTTCCGCGCTTTTCAATGACGCAACACTTACCTTCAACTCGCCCCTGAAATCCATTATCTTCGGGTCGAAAAATCATAGAGCAGTTACAACGACGTTCAATTACATCAGGCTTAATACTGCGAAGAATATCTAAGTTTCGGCCAGCACCGGCATAAAGTAATGCATCCTTCAGGCTGTAATTTTCGATATAAACCTCGTCGCCGTAGGGTACAAAACGGTGAATTCCTTGACGGTAGGGTAACCACAAATCGTAGTCATAGACCTGTTCGGAATAGAACCCAATACCATTAAAGAATTCCCAAGGTAAAGGTCGAAAATAAACACGAATGTGGGCGTAATTCTTCGAATCGGCAAAGGATTGTTTTTGGTTACTAAAACCGCCAGCCATAGTACGAGCCAAGGCATACATTAATGACTTTTCCTCGGCGGTTGGAACTTTTCCTTCCAGTTGATAAACCATAAATACAAAAAATACTATTAACTTAATGCTGTTAAATAAATTAAGATGATGCTTCTTCGCGAATTTCAGAGGAAAAAGATGCGGTTACAACGCCACTACCACCACTTGTTTTAATAAGGGAAACTCGCATTCTAAAATTTGGATTAGCGAACCAGATTCTTTCTTCTGCGGCGGCACGCTCATAACTAGTTTTTAAGACGAAAGCACCATCTTGATCAAAGTGGTATTCACCAGCGGAGCTAATTGTTTCGGCATAGCCTTGATCACGCAATAATTTCCCCTTCGTTGGGTCTTTTGTGTCGGGAACTGGTACCAGAATAGTTGTTCCGGAAAAGGTTTCATCATCATCCCAATCAGATTCTCCTTCCCAACTCATACGAAAAGGTATTGCTACAACTGCTGGATCAATTTCGTAGTTTTTACATAGGGCAATAACGTCGGAATTGTCTTTAGCTAGAGGCTCAATATTAATGGTGGATGTAACTTGTTCAAAATGCCCAAAAGCAAGGTGGTGAGCACTACGTTGCGATCGCCACTGACCTAGGGAACTGCCAACAAATTTTTCTATATCCATAAAGTCGAAATATTAAAAAATAATTAAAAAATATGTTTTGTAATTAGCTAGGACGCCAAGTTTTTTTAAAGAAAAATATTGCAATAATATTTTCTCAGTTTAAGTTCGTGTTGATGATTTTATAGAGTTGTTTTTGTAATATTACTAAACATAAAAAAGCGGACTACTTTAGTAAGCCGCTTGATATGGATCCGCAATATTTGGTGCTGTAGGGTAGCTCAAGATCTCTTTGGGGCGATCGCCGCCTATCGATATAACTCCAGAAACTAGGTAGAAGGTATCGATCAGTAGCTACTGCTCGGTTAGAGAATCTTGCCTGCTGCCACCCTACAGCGCATAGTTTGGTGCTCTACAGACTAATGATTTCAAAGGCTGCAAGGGCGACTGCCACTGCTCCTAAACCTAATGCTGCTGCGCCGCCAAAGGTGACAATTTTGCCAACTAAGCTGACCCAAGCAGGGGCAACCCAAGGACTATAATCCATAGGCTTATTGCTGAAGTAACCCTGGGCAATGAGGCGATCGCGGTGATCGTTGCCATAGCGAGGCATACGCGCAATGGGAAGATTTCCCTGAATCTGCTGGGGTAAAATACGGCGCTTTTGATAGGGCACAGTATTTAGCCCAAAACTAGTGAAGTACTCATCACTGTTGAGGAGCTCATCAACAAAACCTTGGAAGCCTTTTGATGCGATCACAATAGACCAAGCAATTTTTTCTTGCTCGCTGTAGACGTCCCGTCCAAGCACGCGCTGCACAGTCATCTCGACAAGACGGTAATTGTTGTTGACATCAACATTTCGCTGGCGGAAGGTGTCCGACAAAAGCAAACCGCGCACGAAATCGCGCACGGTAATTTGGCGGTTTTTGAGTTGAGATTCCAGTTCACGTTTACGATTGACCGACAACATCTGTTGCTCATTAAAAATCTGTCGGTAAGCGGCTCTAATGACCAACTCAATCTCTAAACTCGAAGCAAGATTTTCGGTACTAAAAACTTGTAGCTGTTCATCACCAGGCACTTCAAAGCCCTCTACCCGTTGGTTTTGGCTGCGTGGCGCGTAACTCAGTCGAGGAATAGCCATGATTTTAAAAGAAGAAAATAAATAAAAAAAATTAAACGCTGATTAGGAGAGAAGTCGTTAACGATCGCCGCCTCGACAGCTAATCATTGCCCTAGGGGCGATCGCCAACAACTCACCTCACAATCAAGACCAAAGCAGTCTAGTCACAGAAAATTTCGTATCGATTACGAACAACCGAGCCAAAATTTGACTGTAATTTAGTCAACTTCAGTGATGCTGACAATGCGACCACCAGCACGCTGGATACGCTGAATCTGAGGACTCATGCGATCACCGGGCACAGTGTACTCATTGGTGCTAACACGACGGGGACTATCAAACTTGAAGCCAGTTGCCACAATCTTGAATGTCTTATCAGTCGCATCAGCATAGGCCGCAATACGACCGCCAGTAGAAGGCGTGTCCGCATCAGTAGGTAGATTTTCAGCGAGATCCGCAACGAGACGAGCACTAGTGAAAGCACTATCAACCCCTGCATAACCCTGATAAACAGAGAGAGTTCGGTTGTAAGTTACATTCTTCTGACCCACTTGGGATTGAGCACCACGGTAGTAGGGCACAATATTTTCACCGAAGTTGGTGACGTACTCATCACTGTCGATGTAAGAGTCAATCTCAGCGTCATAGCCACCATTAACAGTGGTTTGAATATGCTCAGAAAGCTCTGTCTGATCTTCAGGAGAACGACCAAGCAAATGCTTGAAATTTAGCTCTACAAAACGGTAGGGTGCGCAGCTTTCAAAATAGCGGCTCTGGTAAAAACCAGACTTCGCAACAGCACGCACAAACTCGCGTACAGTAATATCGCCATTTTGAAGTTGAGATTCGGCATCAACCAAACGCTCACTATCCATCACATGAGGATTACCGAGCACTTGCTTGTAGACAGCACGAATCACGGCAGCAACATCATCGACATCTGAGTTACGAAGTTCTACCGGAGAATCTAAAACTACACTCATAAAAAGCAAGCTCCTAAATAAATTTAATTAGGTTTTTTAAAAAAGCTTTGAATTGGTGACCTAGCAAGGCGTAATGCTAGAAATCACACCGCCAGTAGCATGAATGCGCTTGTACTCATCGCTGAGGCGCTCAAAAGGTACGTAGTAAACCTTATTGCTGCGGCGGAACTTGGAGATACGGTTGACTTTGCCGGGGGAAGAATAGCCAGTAACTTCAATACGGAAGACTTTGCCATTTTCGTCAGCACCAGCACCGAGACGGGTTAAACCAGCATCGCGAGAAGTGGATTCTTGGAAAGACCAACCTTCACCCGGTGCACCAGCAGAAGGCGCAACAACAGGCATGGGGGTGGGATTAATAACGTTGCGGTTGAGAACAGGGCTAATGCCAGAGAGGCTACCTTTTAGGTCGCTGCTAGAGGCACCACGTTGCATTGCAAAGATATGGGTAAAACCAACCATGCTAATGCCAGCATCGGTCTTATAGCCCCGTAGATAGGGGACAAACCATTCGCCGTAGGTGGCTTGGTATTCGTCGCTATCGAGGTAAGAGTCGATTTCTGCTTCGTAACCGCCGTTGTCAAGGATGTCACTGTGCATGCGCATTTCATCGAGGTCTTTAGGGGTACGACCAAGGAAATGTTTGAAGTTCAGCTCAATGAAACGGTAGCGGGGAGTTGTTTCAAAGAAACGGCTACTGTAAAGGTCTGATTTGGCGATCGCCCGAATAAATTCCCGTACGCTTAGTTCGCCATTTTTCAATTGCGACTCAGGTACAGCAGCACGCTCGCTTTCCATTACATAAGCATTCCCGAGGATTTGGCGATAGACGGCGCGAATGACGTTTTCTTGCTCATCAACACCTTGTCCCGGAATAAACTCAATCGGGTCAGTCTCTTCAAAGAGAGCAACGCCGAGTCGGGATGCGGGTCCAAAAGTCATAAGAAGAGGATCTCCTTGTTTCATTCAATATTTGGGTTGTCGGCTGGGAAGGATATGACCGTTAAAGACAAATCACCCAACGCGATCCCTGAGTATTTCAGTTCATCTAAAATGCCGTTTTTTGCTCTGAAATTGTGACAATACCGAGCTAGCAAAAATCACTGCTACACCTGTCCTGAGCAGCAGTTGCTAAGAAGTCCGTAGCATATGTGACGATAAACTTAGTTACTCAAGACAAATATTGCGTTCTGAAGGACACAAACCATTAACGAGTGCAATATAACGTAATAAACGTTACAGAACGTTATGTAGTCACCCCTAGGGTTTCAAGGTTTTGTGGCTAGCAAAAATAGTCTGGGATTTCTAAAAAAACTCGGGTTGATTTCCAAGTGGCGATCGCCAACCCATACTGGCCACATTGTGTGGGTAATTCGAGAGGGAGGTGCGTTGTTCGTTAAATGCTCCGCTACTATCTTTTGGGATAGAAGAATTAAAGGAAAAATAAATGTTTTGACTAGAGAAGTATACCTACGTTGCGGATGGCGATCGCCTACAATCAGAACTTAACGTTTCTTCTGTTAATTGTGTTTGTCCATGAACTATCTGATCGCTGTTTATCCTGACCGTATGACCGCCGAAGCTGCATACACTGATCTAGAAGGAGCGGGCATTCCCAAAGGAGATTTAGTAATTCTCGGCAAAGGCTACCAAACGGCAGATGAGTTTGGCTTTATTGACCCGACCCAGCAGGGGAAAAAGCAGGCGAAGTTAATGTCTTACTGGCTAATTCCCTTCGGCTTTTTCGGTGGCTTCGTCTTTGACTACATCACAGGACTTAATACCTTTGCTTGGGCAGGGACCCCTGGAAACCACATCGTGGGTGGCTTGGCTGGTGCTGCGAGTGGAGCGATGGGCAGCTTTTTCGTTGGCAATAGCGTCGGTGTCTTGGCGGGAAGTGGCGATGCTTTGCCTTATCGTAACCGCCTCAACATGGGAAAGTATCTCGTTATTTATAAGTACGAAGTGAATAAGTACCGCGATCTCGCTACCCGTGTTTTTCAAGAGAGTAATCCAGAAAATCTACAGGGCTATTCGGAAGGCTCTTAAGAGTCGTCTGAGCTTCGTTTGAAAAGATACTAAAACGACTTGGCGAAAGGGAGAGCGGGTGAAGTGGAAAATTTTTTGATCGCGGTTCGAATATCAAGTGAATGTTTCGCTGTGTCCCCCCTTCCCCATGTCTATACATTTCTCTCACCAAAATTTTAGAGATCGCTCATTAGCGTGGGATTTAGGCATTGGCAGATAAAAAGTTAAGAATGCTGTTCCGGCTTTGGTAAAGATTTTTGCGGGGTAATCTCCAAGGCGATCGCCTGATTACAATTCTGCGGGTGGGGTGCTTCTGCAATCGGGAAAAGTGAGGTTAAATGGGATGGGAATTTTCCCATTAGCCTTTAGTTTGCGAGCATTAAACATAAAATTATGGTTGCCCTTACCCCAAATCCCAGTTACAGCGTTACCCTCCGTCTGCGTATCCCCAACCAAGCAGGAACCCTAGCGCAAGTGACTCAGGCGATCGCCGAGGTGGGGGGCAGCTTAGGCAATATTGAACTAATTGAACGAGATCTGAAGTTTTTATTGCGCGACATCACCGTTGATGCTTCTAGTGACAAGCATGCTGACAAAATTGTCGATGCGGTAAAAGCCCTAGATCACATTGAAGTTTTAGATGTCGCTGACCGTACTTTCGCGATTCACCGGGGCGGCAAAATCACCGTTGAAAGCCGCATTCCCCTTACTGTGCAGTCAGATTTAGCGATGGCCTATACGCCCGGTGTCGGTCGTGTTTGTAAGGCGATCGCCGAATCTCCGGAGCGGGTGTTTGATCTAACGGTAAAAAGCAATATGGTGGCGATCGTCACTGACGGTAGCGCCGTGCTCGGTCTCGGAAATCTAGGAGCAGAAGCCTCGATGCCTGTGATGGAAGGTAAGGCGATGCTCTTTAAAGAATTTGCGGGGATCAATGCCTTTCCGATTTGCCTCGATACCCAAGACGTCGATGAAATTGTAAAAACTGTCAAATACTTAGCCCCCGTGTTTGGCGGCGTTAACCTCGAAGATATTGCAGCACCCCGTTGTTTTGAAATTGAAAAGCGCCTAAAGGAAGAAACTGATATTCCCATCTTCCACGACGACCAACATGGCACGGCGATTGTTTCCCTCGCGGCTCTCTTTAATGCCATTAAGTTAGTCAAAAAATCCCTCAAAGATGTTCGCATTGTCATTAATGGTGCTGGTGCAGCCGGTATTGCGATCGCCAAACTTCTCCGCCAAGCAGGTGTCGGAGCCATTTGGATGTGCGATTCAAGAGGCATTATTTCTACCAAACGCGATAACCTTACTCCCGAAAAAGCAGAGTTTGCGGTGGATGCCGAAGGTAATCTTGCCGATGCGATGAAAGGAGCCGATGTTTTCCTCGGTGTTAGCGTGCCGGGCGTTGTCACCCCAGAAATGGTCACCTCAATGGCAAAAGATCCAATCGTATTCGCCATGGCAAATCCGATCCCAGAAATTCAACCTGAACTTATCTTTGATAAAGCAGCTGTCGTTGCCACGGGTCGTAGCGATTACCCCAATCAAATTAACAACGTCCTAGCATTTCCCGGCGTATTCCGTGGCGCCCTCGACTGTCGCGCCTCTAGCATTACGACCAATATGTGTCTCCAGGCAGCACAGGCGATCGCCTCTTTAGTCAGTAATGCCCAGCTCGATAAAGAGCATATTATTCCTTCCGTCTTCGACGAGCGTGTTTCCACAGCTGTAGCTGCCGCTGTAGGTCAAGCAGCCCGACAAGATGGCATTGCCCGTAGCTAAATCACCATCGCCAATATCTATTACTTGTACCATTGCCCTGAATCATACTGGTTTAGGGCATTCACTTTAGTTTGCGCTCAAAACTATTACCGACTAATCCTATAGTCGAAACTCACCAAACAACCCAAAATCAATATGCACCCTGAAAACGTTGTGTGACGATAAATTTTAAAATCACACGGGTCACAAGCCCTAGTAGCGATAGTCTGTCTCTGTCTGAGTTTGTGGGTAGGCCATCTCAAAGTTGGAGGGGTCACGCAAAAAGCGAAATGCCTCATCTTCTAGACGATGAATTTTGTATGCCTCTAGCGAGCCGGTGTGACGCAAACAAGCGATATAACCATCCATGTAATTGCGAATGTCTTCATAGCGATTGCCCCGTCGCCATAGCTCAACCATCGCGTCGGTCAAGCGCTGATAATAACGAATCGTTAAACTGTCCTGAAGCATATATCAAAGGGAAATGGTTACTAAAGCGATAATAGTTTTGAGAATTTAGATTTAGCTCAAAAACCATTATTTTCTAGCTTTACGCTTTATTTTACCGATTTTTGTGGTCTGGGGGGATATTTTTCAAAGCCTAATGGTACTGATTCCCCCTAAGAAAAAATACTTATATTACCGCTAAAGTGCTACTCGCCTTACCGAAAGGAGCCAATTTACTACGAACTTGAAATATGGTTTCTTTACATCCTTAATGATGAATTCCCTGCTGCAACCCAAATAACAGTTGGTGACTTTATTAAACGAATTTTAAAGACAAGTAAACAAATATTTGCTTTTAAACTAATTCAACATTTCTCAGTATTTAGTCATCGGACAAAATATTGTTACTAATCCAACAAAAAAGCTCCAAGTACCACCAGAAATTTCTTTGAAATCCTTGGGGATTATGGAGCAAATACTACAGTTTTCTTTGCTGAATATCACAAACAGCTTATTGAGTAGATAAAAAACTAGGCGACATCAGGACATGTAGATTGGTCTGAAACTGCCTTAACCACAGGTTTATCTGCAAGTTCTAGGGTAAAAGAATATTCCAAAGCTTCTATTGGCTGTACTTCCTTGGCGATCGGCTCAAAAGCTGCAACCCCCAAAGGGCAAGCCTCCCAAGCGGGATCAGTAAATGTGCCAAATTGCTCACAAATGCCGCCTCTTCTGCCCTCGGTACGGAAGTGACGACAAGTTTTACAGGTAGAAATGGAGCAATTTTTACTATTCATTACGGTGGCTGGCTTCTAATAAGAAATTGTGGTCGGTTCTTGATATATGCTTATTATGACTTGTGTAAGAATTGCTACAAAGTCAACTCAACGTCATAGAAGGTAGTCTATGCAGAGTCTTTTTTTTGTCGGTGAGATTTAGGTTTTTTTTATATTCTCCATTGCGTTATGTAAACGGCAATGTACGGTCGCCAAATTTGATGAAATCTGAGGTTATTTTGATTAGAAAAGTAGCCTTAGCGCATTGGGATCAATTCATATAAGCTTTTCTAATCAGACCTGTTTCACCCGGACAACTAAGAAAATAAATTTGGAATGATAAAGAGTTTAGTCGGAAAAAATACTTGACCGAATCATTCGTTGGTTATGTTCAGGAAAAAATATGATGTGATCTTTTGTTGACGGTAGGGTTATTACGTAAATAGTCAAAGCTTATTTTGTTCGCGATGCCATTTTTGAGCCACGCAACATCGGCACATTTGCCAGCGCTTGAGTTCTCCGGCAGGGGTCGAGGCGTGACATTCAGGGCAGGTAGGCTGATCTTTGAGTTGTTGCTGTTGTTGTTGAACCCAAGCGCGTACTGCTGAGCTTGGGGATTGGTTTGGGGTCTGCTTTGTTCTGGGAAATCGTGGACTGGTACGACTGGGGTGGGGAGAGTCTGGGTCTGCAAGGGGGGAATAGGCTGGTTTTTGATGCCAGTGGGCGCTATTAAATCGAATATTTTCGATTGCTGCCTCAGGTGGTAGCTGGGTGTTGAGTTTTTTTTGAATGTTTAGACGTTGCAAGCTTAGGTGCTGCGACCAGGTGTCGTTGCTTGTGGCGATAAATAGGGTGTTGTCTTTAATGCTGTGGGGATAGCTATTTTCCTTTGTTTTGGTCGGGAGAAGTTGTTGCCAGAGGGTTGTAATGGTTTGTAGGCGCCGCTGATGTTGCCATGCTTTTTGGTGCATGACTTGCTTGAGGACTGACTCTAGGGGATTCAAGGTCATGGCGATCGCCTCATTTACGAGAAAGAAGATGACATAAAACGCGGTTGTGATGACTGGGAAAGGTGTTGATATTGTTCTGCCGAAATTTATGGTGCAGGGTAAAATATCAAAAATTTCGGCATCTAGTTACGATGGCTCAAACTCAGCCGAATTCTGGCAGGCAACAGACGACAAAAACCTTAGACGTAAAAACGCGTATTGCTCTTAGTTATTATGGCGTGTTGGGTTTAAATCCGACGGCTTCGCCGATGGAAATCCGCCAACAGTATCGGCAGCTCAGCAAAAAGTTTCACCCTGATACAACCGTTTTACCGGAAGCGGAGGCGCGGGCAAAATTTCAGCGTCTGAATGAAGCCTATGGCACACTCAGTAGTCCTGAGCGGCGATCTTTATACGATCTAAAAATTGGTTTTTCCCGCTATTGTGTGATCCAAAGAACTGGCGATGAAAACTCTGGTGAAGCGAACTATGCAAGTTCTGCGTATCTTGATCCCACGGATCGGCCATTATCCGCCGGAGAGATTTTTGCGCTATTTATTATGTTGACTACTTTTGCTGGCTGTTTGTTGTTGGCGATCGCCCTAAGTTTGAGTCAAAGTAACGCAGGGTAATTTCAGAGGGAACGTCAAATTGCTAGACTAAAACCACGTTTTTCGACGTCCGCCACTCTAGCGTTATCGCCCAGTAAAAAAATCATGTCTGCTATGCCGTCCATTGACAGTCCTCTCTACAATCATCCTCTACCGAAAATTGAGCAGTGGCTACATTCTCTCGGCTGTGAGCAACAGTCAGAGGAACTACATTGCTGGACAGTGAGTCGTCCTACTTGGCAAGCAGAAATTTGTCTAGAAATTGAAGAGCTAGCCGTGCGCTATGTCAAAGCAGGAGCCGATGGCTCAGATATTGAGCGCTCCTTTAAATATTCTCTCAGTCGCCAAGATATTGAGGATGCTGTTTTTTCAGGACCTTAAAGGTGGAATGTTCGCTGTTTGGTAGGACTATCAGATCTTGAAAACCTTCTTCTATAGAAGGTGGTTCTGCCTTTATGGCGTTAGCCATTTGCTCCATGATTGCATGGGGCACTTGCCGCGATCGCCGTTGATTTTGTTTAAGGCATTGGTCAAAGGGAGTTTGTAAAAACCAACCAATCCAAGCAATTTGACTATATTGCGCAAGAAAATCCTGTCGCCATTGCCGATTAACGTTTGTGGCATCGTAAATAATAGTCTGTTGGGCGGCGATCGCCTGCTGTAGCTGTTGAGCAATTACCGCTGCAATCGTTGCCCAATCTCCCTGAATACTCGCATTGCCGTAGAGCTGTTGACGAATATCATCAGTCGAAACAATTTTGCCTTGGGTTTCTGCCTGTAGCCAGTGCGCCACAGTCGACTTGCCAGAGCCTGGTATCCCAATCAGAAAATGCGAGATATGCTGGGGGAACTGCTTCATTTTGAGGGAAAATCTGAGGAATTTTCATGGAAAAACGGTCAATTTTAGAACGACTAAAAATGCCTTGGTGGAACTGGTTTGGCTACGTCGGCGTCGCTCTACTGACTATTTTTACGGTACTTCCAGAAAGTTACTATCTGATGGTCACATTTCCTTGGATTTTAATGTGGCAGGCCGGTTTTCTTTGTTTGGGCATCGCCCTAATCGGTGTAATTCGACAATTTGATTTGCCTTTTCGTCCCCTCGGGTATGGCCTAGATTGGGCTGTGGCAGCGGTATTTGTCGCCTGTTCTCTTTCTGCAATTTTTGCACCCTTTCCGAGAGTTGCGATGTGGCAACTGGCAACCATTAGCGGCTATGGTGTAGCGTTATATGCCCTGAGAAATTTTTTGGGGCAAGGCGGCTGGAATAGAAAAAATTTATGGCGATTTCTGATTGTCCTCGCGGGTGGGATGAGTCTTTGGTCAATTGGTGGTTGGCTATATCTGGAGCGCCTAGATCGTAATCTTTTCCCGATTGGTCACCACAATTTTGTTGGAGCTTACTTTTGTCTGGTTTTGCCAATGATTGTCAGCTTCGCTCTTCCGCGAAAAAGTAAGCTAAAAAAGTTGGTTTTACTGCCGCTACTGTCCGCTCCAACACTGTTTGTCATTTACTCTAGTTCTTCGCGAGGAGCTTATGTTGGCCTGTTAATCTGGGCGATCGCCACTATCGGTTTTGTTATTTGGCGCACTAAAGGAAAAAAGCGACTGATCCTGAGCAGCATTGCCCTTGGCTTTTTAACGTTATTTTTTGTCGTTGCGCTCCAACATCCCCGTGTTCAGCAAATTATCTCTGTCGATACATCACAAGGCGGTTTGCCGACAGTGGAATTTCGAGTTGATGGTGAAACAGAAGATCGACTATTTATGTGGCGCAGTGGCTTTAATATTTTGCGCGATCGCCCCCTGACTGGTGCAGGCCTAGGCAATATGTCCCGCATTTATAATCTCTATCGGCCAATTACGGTGGGCTCCGGTGCTTCTCATATTCAACAACTCCACGGTACACCGGCACATCTTTTAGCAGAACTCGGTTTAATCGGCGGTGCGGCGATCGCCTTTCTTCTTTTTCAGTTAACCAGACTCGGTTGGCATGTTCAAAAGACCACGGATGATCCAAAAATTAGACGCATCATTTACGGGATTGGCGGTGGCTGGCTGGCCTATGGCGGTGCAACCTTAACGGATTACCAGCTCGAAAATATCTCCATCAGTTTTACCTTGCTACTAACCGTTGTGCTTTTGGTGGCGATCGCCGATGAGACATTAGAGAAATCATTACCAAAACCTCTATCGATTCCCCTACGTCGCATCCTGAGTCTGGGGAGCGTCGGGGGGATATTCGTTGCCCTTTTCACTATTTTCCCTGGCGTTTGGTCAATGAATTTATTTCGTTCTGGTCGTATTGCTTGGGAGCAAGGACAAAACGAAAAAGCCTTTGTCAATATGGCAACTGCCAGTGAAGTCCATGCTTGGAATCCAAATTATGCCTTGTATATTGCCTTTTGGTTTCTAGAAAATCGCACCTTACAGGAAGATTCACCCGAGGATTATCGCAAGAGTACTGAGCTAGCAGCTGAATATCTGCTGAAGGCATTAGAAGCAGCTCCCAATGATGCCTACTTCAACCAAAATGTCGGTGTGATTTTAGCCGAGCTTGATCCAATCGCAGCCCAAATTTATTTTGAGCGTAGTATCCAGCTTTTACCGCGTGATCCAGCTTCGTCAGAGTATTTTTTGTTGGGTTTAAGTCATGTTGCCCAAGGTAATGAAAAACAGGCGATCGCCGCGTTGGCACTACAGGGTTTACTCTCTCCCGGTCATATGACTCTCGGCAATTGGGATGATGAGCCACTCGCAAGTTATCGCGGTGCCGCTGTGGAAGCCTGTTTAGCCTTACATGAAGAGTTACTAGAGAGCATTGGCTCAAATGATCCAGCCTTAGCGCTGTCCCTGAAAGAGCGGATGGCGTGGATCAGTTGGTGGCACGGTTTGTCGATTCCATATTTTGATGAGCTTGAGCAATTTTCACCCGTTGTTCAAGCCCTGTTACTGAGTGATGATGATCCACAAGCTGCTTTTGAACTAGTTGAAGCGAATATAGCTACTGACCCTGGTAATACTCTCTGGCTGGTTTTACAGGCTTACTTGAATCCAGAAAAATCAGTCGAGCTTAGTTTCCGCGATCGCCTCGGACAAGTTACACCATATGTTCTAGAAACCCCTACAGAATCAGAGATAGATTTACGCCAATGGCTGCGGCAAATCCCGATGGACTCGCGTCGTACAACAGACCGTACTGCTTCCCAGTTGGTTTATCGTAGTCAAAACTTTACTGGTGTCGATGCTATCCTCCATTCCGAAAGTCTTGAGCAATTTCGACTCGTCTCGATTCTTGGTTTAGGAGGAAGTTTTGCCCGTACCTTGCCGGAACTAGATCGACTAGTGAATGAAATTAATCGAGAAGAGTTAGGTCTACCCCATCCCACCCAAAACGGCTTTAAACTAGTAAATTCTGGTAATTAAGGGTGGCATTTCCGCCATTATTTCATGGGTAAAACATCAAAAACTTGGCTGTTAGGCTTGGATGTTCAGATTTGGATCTTGGCGGCGGGGAGATTGCTTTCCCATATCGGCACAGGCTTTGTGATGTTCTATGCGCCGATTTTCTTTGTCAATAGCGTTGGGTTAACGGCAACTCAGGTGGGTATTGCCCTCGGTAGCGGCTCGGTGTCTGGAGTTGTAGGGCGATTTGTCGGCGGCTCTTGGGCAGATAATCCCAAATGGGGTCGCAAAAAAACGCTCTTAGTCGCGTTGGCGATCGCCGCTATTGCTGATGTCGTATTTGCCTCGACGAATAGTTTTTCGATGTTGGTAGCCGGCAACCTGTTGCAGGGCTTGGGGATTGGTTTGTACTGGCCTGCGACGGAAACGGTAGTGGCGGATCTCACCACCGGAGAACAGCGCAATGAAGCTTTTGCGATCGCCCGTCTAGCAGACAATGTGGGTCTCGGATTAGGGGTAATTCTGGGCGGTGTGATTATTTCAACCCTCGACAATTACCGTTTGCTCTTTGTCCTCGACGGCATTACGTTTGTGGGCTTTTTCTGGCTAATTTTCTTTGCAATTCGGGAAAGCCAAACTTACACCCATCCGGAAGATGGTCAATCGGGATCAATTTTAGAGAGTTGGATAAAGGCGTTAGGCGATCGCCGTCTGGTGGTGTTTTTAGCGGTAAATATCATTTTCACAACCTACATCTCACAAATTCAAAGTACTGCGCCGCTTTACCTCACCAATTTTGCGGAAGTACAGCCCCAACTCATTAGTATTTTGTTTACCTGGCATGTGGTATTTGCCTCCGTTTGCCAGCTCCCGGTTGCGCGTCTGCTCAATCGTTTTTCGCGACCAAAGGCTTTAATGGTTTCTCTGTTGCTCTGGGGTATTGGTTTTACGGTGATGTGGGGTGTGGGCATGGCAACTTTCCCTGTTTTTATCGGGGCGATCGCCAGCCTTGGAATTTTGTCATTTGCGCTAGTAACCTACACACCTTCCGCTTCAGCTTTAGTGGTTGATCTTGCTCCTGAATCGCAGCGTGGTGTTTATCTCGCGCTCAATTCTCAATGTTGGGCAATTGGTTATTTCATTGGTCCTCCCCTCGGTGGTTGGGCACTAGACCAAGCTCCGGCGATCGCCCACAGTTTTTGGTTAGTTGCAGCCCTCAGTATCGTGCCTTGTATCGGCGTTTTACTTTTTTTAGAACAGCTTCTTGGTCAAAAAACGCATTCTTCAGAACCATCAAAATAAACAAAAACCGTCGTATTTGTATTTCGTACAGCACAACGACGGTTCTTTTATTCGATTTGAGTTAGTGCCTAACTTGTTAATATCAGCTAATTTCTAACGGCCACCAACGACGACATTTTTGATGCGGAGGTGAGGGCCACCGACACTTACAGGCAAGCCACCTTGGCCACCCTTACCGCAACCACCATTTGTATATAGCGTGTCATCACCGATCGCCTCAATGTCATTGAGCGTTTGGAAGACATTACCGCTGAGGGTTACATCGCTCACAGGCTCTGCAAGTTTGCCATCACGGATCATGTAGCCTTCCGCTGCGGCAAAAGTAAACATTTCGCCGTTGGTTTGACCGCCGAGCATCCGTACTGCATAAACTCCCTCATCGATATCTTTAATCATGTCCTCAAAGGGAGTATCGCCGGGTTCAATTGCCGTATTGGTCATCCGTACAAGGGGAGGATAGGACGCAAACAGTGCGCGCGCATTTCCGGTGGGTTCCTCGGCCATTTTGCCAGCAGTTTCGCGGGAGTGTAGACGCTGGGTCAATACACCATCTTTGATTAAATATTTCCGCTGTCCCGGAACCCCTTCATCGTCGTACTTCATTGTGCCGGGCAGATTGGGCAGGGTTGCATCGTCAATGACATTGAGCTGCTTAATGCCAAGGGGCTTACCAATCGTTAAAAGCTCTTGCATGCGGGGATTTTCGTAGACAAAATCAGCCTCAGACAAGTGACCAAAAGCTTCGTGGATAAACACACCAGCGAGATAAGGATCAAGCACAACGGTGTATTGACCACCTTTTACAGGTTTTGCTTCTAACTGGCGCACAGCACGAACCGCTGCACTTTTAACGCGTTCTTCGATGCCAATGAGAGCATTAAAATCACAGCGAGAATTGAGGGATTCAAATCCTTGGCGAACTACGCCATCTTCGCCACGAGCGATCGCCCCAAATCTGCCGTTTACATCGAGACGTTCCTGGACAATGCAACTACCGTTGGAGTTCACGAAGTAGGTGGTGACAAACTTGTCACTGATACTACTCATCGTCGTTTGGATGCGGGGATCATAATCTAACAAAATTTGATTATATTTCGCGACGAGATCCCGTTTTTCCTTCAGAGAAACTGTGCGAGGATCTTGTTGAATTTCTACCGGAACATAATCTTCGATAGAACCACTGGGAGCCAGTTGGGTTGATTCTTTGCCAACAAGTTTTGCTTGGGTAATGGCATCATCAAGGCGATCGCCTAATTCTTCTAAACCATTGAACGTCACAAAGCTCCAACCACCATCGTGACAAGCGCGAATGCCGCCTGCGAGGGCAAAACTGCGATTACTGCCATCAAACTGTGGCCCACGGAACGAAATGCTTGTTGATTCGCTTTGCTGTACCCGCACTTCGAGGTAATCTACCTGATCCTGACGGTCGGCAATCGCCTTTTTGAGGGTAGCGGTCATCTCTTGATTAAGTGGCATAGGGTTACTCCTTGAGGTCAGTGTCAGTAGCGGTTAAAGTTAACTCTTCGATATTCCAAAGCGGGCCGCCGAGGGCAGAATGTCGTACCCCCTCAATTTTGTTGCGGACGGCAGCGAGGGAAAAATTATTGACGAGGTAGATAAAGGGCAAATATTCAGACCCGATTTCTTGGGTACGGTCATAAATTTCTTTGCGTTTATCAAACTCCAGTTCTTGAGCGGCTTTCACATAAAGATCCGCAATTTCCTGTTCCCAATCATTCACTTCGCGATCCGTGAGAGGCGTTGTGCCGGGACGAGCATTTTGATTAAACATGTGCAGATTGCCGTCAACAGCCCAAACATTGGCGCCGCTATTCGGTTCATTGCCGCCCGTTAAACCCAGTAAATGGCATTCCCAATCAAGGGAATTAGTCAGCTTATCAACCAAAATATTAAAACCGATGGGCGAGTAATCGACTTGCATCCCGATCGCCTCTAGATCCTGCTCGATTTGTGTGGCCATCGATTCGCGGATTTTATTCCCTGCATTGGTAATCAGGTTAAAGCGCACCTCATTATTTTCAATGTCGAACAGCTTGCCTTGATCATCGTAATAAAAACCTTCCGCTTCTAGCAACGAACGGGCTTTGTCGGGATCATAGTCATAACCTTCAATCTCTTCATTGAAAAAAGGCGACTGAATCGACACTGAAGAATCCTGCGGTACACCTAATCCCCGATAAATGTTATTGACCATGCGGTCACGGTCGAGGGCATAGGCAACAGCTTTGCGGAAGTTGACATTATTAAACCAGACAGATTTGTAGGGTTCGACGAGGGGTTTTCCGTCTCGTTTGCCAGTGTTGAGATTAAAGGCGATAAAGCTTGTGCCGTAGCTGGGGCCACCATTATAAATAGTGAAATTGCCGCGATCTTCTTCTTTTTTGAGAAGCGAAAAATATTCGGGGCTAACGCTCGTCACATCAAGGTCACCAGAGCGAAATTGCAATAGGGTTGTGTCGGTATTCGGCACGATTTGCCAAACGACCTTTTCAATATCTGGCTTCGGTGCGTCCCAATAGTTGGGGTTTGCTTTAAAAATTACCCGTTGCCCAACGCCATAGCTGTCAATTTTGTAGCGACCACTAACGACTAGTTCCGACAGCGGCGTGCTAATTCCCCAAGTATTAATAAATAGTGGGTTACCCTCACTATCTTCAGTTTCAATGGACTCCCGTAATGCATGCTCTGGCAAAATTTCTAAGCCGACACTGCTCAAAATTGGCGCAAAGGGTTCAGACATCGTAAATCGCACTTGGCGATCGCCTACTTTTGTCACTGTTGGTAAAGTCCCTTCGACACCGATACGGAGAATATCGCGGGAACTGGTGGGGATTTTGTCGTTGAGATAGATGTCGTTGAAGGTAAACACCACATCGTCAACGGTGAGGGGTTCGCCGTCAGACCACTGTAAATTTTCCCGCATCGTAAAGGTGAGATTGAGCTTATCGTCAGAAAACTCCCATGACTCAGCCAGATGAGGCTCAAATTCTCCCGTTTCGGGATTTTGATCAATTAATCCTTCAAAGGTTAAACCAAAAACATTAGGTGATTGGGTGGACAGCGCCGGATTAAAGGTTTTCGGGTCACTAAGGATACTCACCACAATTTGGTTGTTGGAGGCCGCATTCGATAGCTGGCCACTGCAGGCCGTCAATGTGGAAGGTAACGCAACCATCAGGGCGATCGCCGCAACAATGCTCCACCAGCGCAGTGTTTGAACTCGTCGGAAAAAACTATTCTTCATCTTCGTAGCGTTGTTCCCCATCAAGGCGACCTAACTCAAATACACCGCAGCCAGCACAAGCCATGACCCCTAAGCTAATAGCCCAGCTGTGACCTAGAGATAATTCTACGACCCAATTAAACAGAACGCCGAGCACTAGAAACGGCACAATACTCAGCAAAGAGGCAGAAAAGGCACTCTTTAATTCACGAACTTCCTTATCTTTGTTGTACTCCTCTACCGAAAAATACAGTGATCGCTCTGCCCAATTCATCCACTTTTCTAACCCGTCGGTAATTCCTTCGCGCAGAGGTGCAATGCCGATGTATAGCGCGAAGGCCCACAGGCAAATTCCCGCAACAGTACTAGGATCAATGGGAATTTGAAACGGGAGAAATTCGCTAAGCATAGGTTGAAGCAACAACAATAGAATTGTTTAAAGATTGTATCGATTGTCGTGGCTTTCGGCATCCTCGCGACAATGATTAACTGATTTTGAGTCGAGTCTTTCGCTAGTTCACAGTTCCAGATAATCCAGCCGTAACACTGCTATCTAGATTGATCGGCACAAAATCAAAACCTTTTTCAGAGCGCTCATCTTCAACGACTTTAACAATAGTTAGGGAATGTTGGCGATCGCCGTTTTCCGAAAAAATAATTTCATCAGCAGCCCCACGAGTAATAAAGTCAGGGTCAGCCAGAACTGCTTGCACCGCACTACGTTCATACTCCGCTGCCTCTTGAAATCCCTTCATTAAAGCCTTGGTTGCATCGTAGGCCATTGCCGTACGCCAGCTGACATCTTCAGTCCACAGATCCCGCGAATCAACCGGAAATAATGCAGATGGATTTGTTAAGGCGTGCCATGGAACTGGAACCACTAAGCCAAGACTAGCTTCTGCTTCAGCCGATGTTTCCCAGTCGTTATAAATGGCATCATCTCCGGAAATTATGGGAAGTTTGCGGTTATTTTTTTGTGTGATTTCCACGGAATAGGATGTCGTATAGCGGTCTAACAGTAGGGCGATCGCCTCCACATTTTCTTCCCGTAGTGTTTTAAAGGCTTGCTCTAAATTAAAGTTGGGCTGGTCGGCATCAATGGTTAAAGCTTCTGTACCGTCATACTCATTCAGTTGATCTGCCACCACATCCCGTAACGAGCGGCTGTAGGGACTTTGGCTGCTGTAGAAAATGCCGACTTTTGAGACTTGAAACTCATTAACGATATGTTCAACGATCGCCTCTCCAAAATAGAGATTGTTGGGCCCTGTGCGGAAAATAAAATCACCAATGTCAGGCAAGGTGGGTGCAGCCGCTGTATGGGTAATCATCACAAGACCTGCATCTTGATAAATCTTGCCTGCTTCAAAACTCAAGGCACTACTGTAATGGCCAATCACCCCTAAAACTTCAGGCATGGCAACAAATTTATTCGCGAGGGCGATCGCCGACCTCGTACTCGAATCATCATCACCAATCACAACTTTAAGATAATTGCCTTGCTCAATGAATTCCTTTTGCGCTTGGGCTACACCCTTTAACGTTTCCCTTGCCACGCCAACTTGCGAATCATCGGCAAGATTTACCGTGACGGCAATCGTTAAATATTTTCCCTTTTGCATTACCCGCGCATTATTCAAGTAAATCAGCGCTTCAGGATCCCGCTCAAACAGCAAAGAATCTTGGAATAAACTTTCCGCCTCGCTGTAGTTGCCGTTGCGATAGGCCACAATGCCTGCATCTTTAAAGGGGCTATGGTGGTCGGCCAAAATTAGTTGTCCGCCCTCACTCACCCTAGCTGGAAGATCAAAATAAATTTCTGGCTCTTCTTCTGGCGATCGCCGCAATACTCCGGCAAAATATTCTCGACCGAACAATCCAATTGCTCCCCCAGCTATTAAAATCCCGGCACCCAAAAGTCCTGCTGACAGCCGCCAATCAAAATCCAAGTCCCTTGGCATATTTCCCTACCGCATCAAATTTCTGGAAAGACACTAATAAAAAACTGCACCCGATCACCTTCCTTAAAGATAGAGCAAGAGCATGGAATTGGGGACAGACCCGAAATTTTGGAGCACAAACACCTATTTTGATGGATTTTTGAGTGCAGATACCTATAAGTGCACCGGAAGAAGTCTTATACTGATAGGAACGTAAAATTCCAAGTCACAACTACGAGGTATTACCCGATCTGTGTTTGTCCTCTCCGGCTATGAATACTTTCTGGGCTTTCTACTCGTCAGTAGCCTAGTCCCAATCCTTGCTCTTACTGCTTCGAAGCTCCTCCGACCGAAAGGCGGTGGCCCCGAACGAAAAACCACCTACGAATCTGGCATGGAACCCATTGGGGGCGCCTGGATTCAATTTAATATTCGTTACTATATGTTTGCGCTGGTTTTTGTGGTTTTTGATGTTGAAACAGTCTTTTTATATCCGTGGGCTGTTGCCTTTAACCAGCTTGGTCTTTTAGCTTTTGTTGAAGCATTGATCTTTATCGCAATCCTTGTCATTGCCCTAGTGTACGCCTGGAGAAAAGGAGCCTTAGAATGGTCATGAATTCCCCTTCCTTTGAACAACAGCAAACGGACAAAATTCTCAATCCGATGGGGCGATCGCAGGTCACCCAAGATTTATCCGAAAATGTCATCCTCACCACTGTCGATGACCTCTATAACTGGGCAAGACTTTCTAGCCTGTGGCCACTACTTTACGGCACGGCCTGCTGTTTTATTGAATTTGCCGCACTACTCGGTTCCCGGTTTGACTTTGACCGTTTTGGTTTAGTCCCCCGTTCTAGTCCTCGTCAGGCTGACCTCATTATCGTTGCGGGTACAGTGACCATGAAAATGGCTCCCGCCCTCGTGCGTCTCTACGAAGAAATGCCTGAGCCTAAGTATGTAATTGCGATGGGTGCTTGTACCATTACTGGCGGTATGTTTAGTAGTGACTCGACGACTGCTGTTCGTGGCGTCGATAAGCTCATTCCTGTTGATCTCTACATTCCCGGTTGCCCTCCTCGACCTGAGGCGATTATTGATGCGATCGTGAAGCTCCGTAAGAAAGTTTCTAATGAGACCATCCAAGAGCGCTCTGTTCTTACGGAACAAACTCACCGCTACTACAGCACAACCCACAATATGAAAGTGGTTGAACCCATCTTGACGGGCAACTATCTGGGACAAGATACGTGGAATAACCCACCTGCTGAATTGACAGAAGCAATGGGAATGCCTGTACCACCAGCACTATTGACATCGAAGCAACAAGAGGAGGCTTAGCATGACAGACGAGCAACAAACCAATACTGAAGAGACGGCGATCGTTGAAGCTGGTGCTGTTTCTCAACTTTTGTCTGAAAATGGCTTTGCCCATAATGCTCTAGAAGCAGACCATAGTGGCGTTGAAATGATTAAAGTGGATGCGGAATTACTTATTCCCCTTTGCACCGCACTCTATGCCTTTGGCTTTAACTATCTTCAGTGCCAAGGTGCCTACGATATTGGCCCCGGTAAAGAGCTTGTCAGTTTCTACCACTTGCTCAAAATCGGTGATGATGTGACTGACCCACAGGAAGTACGGGTAAAAGTCTTTTTGCCACGAGAAAATCCGGTTGTTCCTTCGGTTTATTGGATTTGGAAAGCGGCTGATTGGCAAGAGCGTGAATGTTATGACATGTTCGGCATTGTCTATGAAGGTCACCCAAACCTCAAGCGTATTTTGATGCCTGAAGATTGGATTGGTTGGCCGCTACGCAAGGACTATGTGTCCCCTGAATTTTATGAGCTGCAAGATGCGTATTAAGGTTTTACTTCGCTAGTTATTGGTTTTTGGAATTTTACAAAGCACCTCTGTGATAGGGGTGTTTTTTTCTTGCGTTCTTTACCCAAGCGAATGGTTATTGAAGAGCCTGTATCAAATTTGTGCGCATACTCAACTTTGAAGAGATTGGAGATAACGTTCAATCAAGAGAATGGCCACAATGTCATCGATGGGGCGGGGTGGCAGCCGCATACCTTTTGGTAGAAGCTTTTGACTAAAGCTTGGCGGAAACATTTCCCAATATCGCTCCCTTGCTTCGAGGCTACTATTACGTTCGTTGACAAGGGCGATCGCCAGTGGTGGGGTAATTTCTGTTTGGAGGCGTTGTTGCCATTGTTGCGCTGTTGTTTGATTTCCCATGATGAGTAGGGAAAAATCGTAGGTCTTTCGTAGAAATTCAATAGTGCTTAAGACTTCATCAGCAAGGACAACGTCATGGTGAAACAAATTTGTCGCGTCGTCCATCACTGCAACACCACATTTGTCGCGTCCGGGGTCAAAGCCTAAATATACGGTCATGGCAGCTAGTCTCTTTGATTCTCTCCAATTGTGATCAACACCCTAAATCACAAAGTTTAATACTATTCGTTTCGGTTAAAATGCACCGACACTCTTGGCTGTATAGATTCTTGAAAAATTTATTGTAGTGGTTAGCCTAACGTTTGAATACGACTTTACCATTGCTGAGAGCCACAAGTTCGAGTTTTAAAGGGCCTGCATTGTCGGCATCTTCCATGGCGATCGCCCGAATTTCGGTGACTGGCTCAAGGGACTCATTAATGTCGTCGGCAAACCCAATAATATGGCTGAGATCACCATCACGCACTTGAATATCGCCAAGAACACCGGCTTGACGTGCTTGGAATTGGGCTGCGCCTAGAAGAAAATCAATCGGCTGGCGAGCTGCTGTTGGATTTTGGATACTGAGGTTTTCGAGGGAAATGGCGGCAATGACATCACCGGCTTCAAAAACTTCTTCTCGTAGTACGGCATCAGCAAAGACCTGCACCTGACTTTCCCCCTGTAGGTAGTTCCCCGCAGCCAGCAATCGCACAACATAATCGCGGCCATCTTCGATTTCATCGGCAAGATTTTGCACTTGGGTATTGGTAATCTGCACAACTCGTTCGTCAAAGTCGGTGTTACGCCCACGGGTTGCTAAAATCGCGTTACGGTTTGCCTCCCGCAACAACTCATCTACAGCTTGATTTACCACGCCTTGGTCTAAAATTCTCACCACACCAAAAGCAAGTACTTGTCCTGTGGTTAGGGCAACGTTGCCACTGCGGAAATTAATATAGCTAGCTTCTAAAATATCGATTTGCTCTTGTAATCGAAAGATTTGAGCTTCGACATTTTGCAACACCTGGTCTTTGTCGGCGATCGCCTGGTCAAGGTTGGCGATGGTCTGGTCGCGGTTATTAATCTCACTTTGTAGTTCTTGGCGCTGGGATTCGAGGGAGGCTATTTGCCCTGAACGCGCCTCAATAATCTCGTTTTGTTCAACGACTTTGGTTTGTAACATCTCACTTTGGGAAGCGAGTTGATCCCGTTGGGTTTTTAAATCCTTTTGTTCCGCAGCAAGTGCGTCAATTTCTTCTTCCAGAATTGCTGCTTGGTCACGGAAAGTGGTGAGCTGGGATTGGGCTGTAGCAAATTTTGCTTCAATGCCTTCTAATTCCGTTTGGGCAGCCAACTGATCCTGTCGTGCTAACTCTAATTCTTCTTCAACTCGTTGCTTATCTTCGGTGATTTCTTCTAGCTCTTGGCGACGTTGTGCCAAAATTTTGTCCAGTTGGAATACCCCTTGGCGCAGAGATTTACTGAGACCAAAAAGCAATCCCAAGGTGCTTGCCGCAATGACGGTGCCTGTAATGACTGTAACGACAACAGCCGTCTGCTTCGGACGTAAATTAAACAGGCTTAAGCGAGCTTTACCCACTTTGCTACCAAGGCGATCGCCTAAAGCCGCAAGGATACCGCCTAGTATCAAGACCGAAAATATCAGTACAAAAGCACTAGTCATTTAATGACGCAGATTGTCTCACACCACAAATAAAACCGTAACGTTATTAC
>CAZXBK010000052.1:0-24323 GCA_964638765.1 uncultured Synechococcus sp.
CACTCATTCATCACTCTTAAATAAGATATTTCTCACACTCGAAAAAAACGCTCTATGGGGGTTGCCGCGACTGCGATAACCCCTTTGATGTTTATCTCAAGAAACTAGTGCTGAGTCCGTTGGTAATGCAGCAACTTACTAAGACAATTTGTTCTGGGGCGATCGCCAAACTAGCACCTTGGGAGGCAATCAACGCATTTACCACGCTACCAATAGCAACACCGCCCGCTAAACTGACAATGCCAATAAGTAGTGATCGCCCAAAACGATTTTCTTTGCGGTAAAGCAAATAAACATTGACGATGAGTAGAGCCGTCAAAATAGTCGAAGCAAGGCTCGCATTTAGCAGTAAACTACCGACGGCGATCGCGCCATTAATACCTAAAGCAAGGTTGAGTTCCTGTGGCTCGGGTGTATCCTTCAAATCAGTGAGCCAGGTCGGTAGTGATGAAGTATCAATGCCTTTCGGACGTTCTACCACTTTTTTCTGGGACTCAGCAAAGCGAATCTGATCAGGGACTTTTAGGGTTCCCTGTTGGCGCTGACGAAGCCGATCCATGATAATCGCATCATAGGCTGCCTCAAGCTGTTCTACGACCTTGGTATCTCCCTGATGTTCTTGGCTGAGTTTCTGTTTAGCCGCTTGAATTTCATCAAAGGTCGCAGACTCTGCAAGCCCAAGGGTCTTATAGGGATTTTGTTCGCTCATTCTCCTCCTCCTGTGAGCATGCGAAAAGTGGTCTGTCCAGCTTCTCGAAACCGTGGATAGTAGTCAAAGTTTTTTATTAATTACCTATTATGTCCATTTTTTGAACCGCTTTCCATTAATCTCCCGTAAGAAATATAGATTTGGCAATAAATAGCAGTTTCCCTTATCGAAATATCTCCCTAGTACACGCACCTAGAGCCATGACGACTTGCAATAAAATGTTGCCCATTCAGAATCTCGTCGTACACTAGAATTATTGAAACCTTCATATTTGTTTTTCAGAAACCTGATAAGAGCCTATGGCTGCCGCCAGAATCCTAGTTGTCGACGACGACCCCGCAATCCTAAATTTAATTGTTCGTTTCCTTAGTCAGAAAAATTATGAAATGGAGTCGGCAGCGGACGGCAAGTCGGCTTGGGCCACGTTTCAAACCTTTAAGCCTGATCTTGTGATTCTTGATGTCAATTTACCAGACATTTTGGGTTACGCTCTCTGCTCGCAGATGCAGGAGCACCAAGATGTTTATATTTTGATGTTGACCAGCCGCACTGATGCTTCGGATAAAATTCGTGGATTTTCCCAAGGTGCGGATGATTATTTGACGAAACCCTTCGATATTTTGGAGCTGGAGCATCGTGTGGGAGCGATTTTACGACGTCAACGTATTGCACCACCTACCCAGAACGATTCTGATGCTTTAAATTTCGCGAATTTGGTTATTGATCCGGTGCGCCGTCAGGTAAAGGTCAATACTGAAGAGGTACATTTGACAGCCCTTGAGTTTGATTTGCTCCACTTCTTAGCGAAAAATGCCAATAAAGTGTGGCGACGTTCTGAACTGATTCAAGAGGTTTGGGGCTATGACTATGTGGGAGATCAGCGTGTTGTTGATGTCCATATTGGTCAGATTCGCCGTAAGTTAGAAAGTACCCCCCACAAACAGGCAACCATTAAGACGGTGCGGGGTGTCGGTTATGTATTTAATGTGAAGTCTGGGGCTGAGGCTTGATCGGGGCGATCGCCTAGAGGTTTGGGGAGCTGGCTTTTAGATTGTCCGTAGTCTCCCGCCCATGAAAGAATGTGCCAAAATAAATAATTCTTGATAACCTATCACCTTTGGAATTTCGACTCGTCTGAATTTCAAGCCTATTAAAAGTTTTTTATGAGCGAAGTCTCGCAAAATCTGCAATTACCGAGTCTAGAAAGTGCGATCGCCCTATCTGGCAAAAAAGAAGAAAATCTGGCTTTATTAGCACGCCATACGGGTACAAAAGTTGTGCTGAGGGGTCAATCCCTTGATATACGAGGCCAAGAAAAGGCCGTAAAACGCTGTCTTCGTGCCGTTTCATTTTTGCAGCCCTACTGGGAAGTCGGTCAGGCAATTTCCCAGCCGGATATCTTGACAGCTTTTCAGGCGATCGACACCAACAAGCAAGACGAATACCGCGACCTGCAGCAGTACACCCTCGCTAAAACCCGTCGTGGCGAATTTATTCGCGCTAAAACTTTTCGCCAAAGACAATACATTAAAGCAATCCAGAAGTACGACATCACCTTTGGTATTGGCCCAGCCGGGACAGGTAAAACCTTTCTTGCTGCGGTTCTGGCTGTGCAAGCTTTGTTGAATGATGATGTCGAACGTCTCATTCTTACCAGACCTGCTGTGGAGGCTGGAGAAAAATTAGGTTTTTTACCCGGTGATCTACAGCAAAAGGTAAATCCTTTTCTGCGACCCCTATATGACGCCCTGTATCAATTTATTGATCCGCTCAAGCTTCCGGAATTGATGGAAAAAGGACGTATAGAGATTGCCCCCCTAGCCTACATGCGCGGTAGAACTCTAACCAATTCCTTTGTCATCGTCGATGAAGCGCAAAATACAACTCCTGCACAGCTAAAAATGGTACTGACACGCCTAGGATTCGGCTCTAAAATGGTTGTTACAGGCGATATTACCCAAACAGATCTACCAACACATCAAGCCTCCGGATTGGTTGCTAGTAGCAATATCCTGAAATCGGTAGAAGGGATTGGATTTTGTTATTTAACAGAGGCTGATGTGGTGCGTCATCCCCTTGTTCAAAAAATTGTTGGAGCCTACGAGGCTTTTGAAAGTCGTAATAGCTCGTCGAAATCAGCTCCGCAACTACGTCGTTCGTAGAAAACTATCCTTGTATTTACCGCTGACACTTTAGCTTTCTCAACTGTTAGTCCACCCTAATTCACTCTTCCCATGACCACTATCCTCATTATCGAAGACGATGATATCGTCCGTAAGCTTGTCCGAAAAATTTTGATCCAAGAAGGCTACAAGGTAATGGAAGCTGGAGATGGCAATAGTGGTACGCAACTGGCCCAAGAAAAACAGCCGGATCTCATTATTTGTGACATTATGATGCCCCAGCTCAACGGCTACCAAGTCCTAGAGTTATTGCAGTGTAATCAAGAAACTGAAGCGATTCCGTTTATTTTCTTAACGGCAAAGGCAGAAAAACAATACATGCGCCAAGGGATGCAACTGGGGGCTGATGATTATTTAACGAAGCCTTTTACGAGAAATGAGTTGCTAGGGGCAATATCTGCACGTCTAACAAAATATTCGTCTCTGAGACAACGTTATGCTGGCGCGGCACCGCAGGTAGATACGCAACTGAGTCAGATGACTAACCGCGATGCTCTAACTCACCTGCCGACCCAACTGGCTTTAAGGGATTTATTTAATCAAATTGTGCAAAGTAGCCTCAAGGCTTCAAGGAATCAGGAGCCCGGTTCGCCCCAAAAGCTTCATATGATTCCAGTGTTTTGTATCGGTTTAGATCGGTTTCAGCGAGTTATCGCAACGTTAGGCTATGAGCTAGCAACTACTCTCTTTCAGGCGATCGCCCGACGCATTAAAGACATTATGGGGTCGAGGGGCATTATTGTCCGATTAAGCGGTGACGATTTCTGTCTGATTTTGAATGCGGTTGAAAATAAACAAGTCATTTTGAATTTTGCCCAGGCACTAATTGATGGGTTTAAAGAGCCATTTTCCCTAGAAGAACAACAGGTTTTTGTTGGAATTAGTATTGGTGCTGCTATTTATCCAAGAGACGATTTAGATATTAGTGACCTGTTACAAAATGCCAATAAGGCAATGCTCCAGTCCCGCCAAAAGGGTGGTAATCAGTATCAATTATTTACAGCCGCTTTCAATGTTGGCAAATCTAACCTCGTATCCTTAGAAACCGATCTTCGCTACGCTATTCAGCGCCAAGAGATAGAAGTTCATTACCAGCCAAAAATGGATTTTCAGAACGGAAAAATTACTGGTGCTGAAGCTTTATTACGTTGGTATCATCCATCAAGAGGAGCTGTTTCGCCGGATACGTTTATTTCTTTAGCTGAAGAAATTGGCTTAATTGAAGAGGTTGGAGAATTCGTTCTAAACAAGGCTTGTCAACAGCTAAAAATCTGGCAAAATAATGGCATCAAAGACTTTCAGATGTCTATAAATCTTTCGGCTCGCCAATTTAACCAACTGAATTTACATCAACGTTTGAGTCGCATTTTAATTGATAACAGTATTGAACCTAACGATTTACAGTTAGAGCTAACGGAAAGTACCTTGGTACAAAATGCAGAGGTGGCGATTCGTCGCCTAAAAGCATTAAAAACCTTGGGTGTTTCTATTGCCATTGATGATTTTGGTACTGGATATTCTTCCTTGAGTTATTTACAACAATTCCCCTTTGACGTATTAAAAATTGATCGTTCTTTTGTGAAAAATATCCACACAAATAAAGCTAATTCAGCTATCATCACCGCCATTATTACGATGGCACACCAATTGGGTTTGAAAGTAATTGCAGAAGGTGTGGAAAGTCAGGAGGAATTAGATTTCCTCAAAAAGCATAATTGCGACGGTATGCAGGGATATCTCTTTAGTTACCCAGTGAGTGCTAGCGAGTTTTCTAGCTCGCCATTTATGAGTACTGATTTCCAAAGTGATTTAATTTAAGGGGTTTGATGTATCTATCGTTTAAGGGTTCATGCAGGTAACTGAAGCGGAATTGGAGTTTTGGCGATCGCCCCTCTGTGTCGGCAATGTGACTTTTCAGAGTCGAGTTTTGCAAGCGCCATTGTCGGGAGTGACAGATCTCGTGTTTCGGCGATTAGTGCGTCGGTATGCACCCCAATCAATGATGTATACGGAAATGGTGAATGCGAAAGAAATTCACCATTTGGCGGAGTTGCCTCGGCTGATGGAGCTGGATGCGAATGAACATCCGGTAAGTATTCAGTTGTTTGACTGTCGCCCAGATTTTATGGGAGAAGCGGCTCAAAAAGCGGTAGCTGAAGGGGCACAAACCATCGACATCAATATGGGGTGTCCGGTGAATAAAATCACGAAAAAAGGCGGTGGCAGTTCGTTATTGCGTCAACCGGAAGTAGCCGTCGAAATTGTCAAAGCAGTGGTTGAGGCGGTAGATATTCCTGTCACGGTAAAGACCCGCATCGGTTGGAAGGATGATGAGATTACAATTCTCGATTTTTCGCGGCGGCTAGAGGATGCGGGGGCGATGATGTTAACGGTGCATGGCCGCACGCGGCAGCAGGGTTATAAGGGCACAGCGAAATGGGACTGGATTCGTAAAGTGAAAGAGGCTTTATCAATTCCGGTAATTGCTAATGGCGATATTTTTTCAGTGGACGCGGCGATCGCCTGTCTTCAGGAAACGGGGGCAGATGGTGTGATGTGTTCGCGGGGGACGTTAGGCTATCCTTTCCTCGTTGGAGAAATTGACCATTTTTTACGGACTGGCGAAAAATTACCGCAACCGACGGCGATTGAAATGATGCAATGTGCCAAAGAACATCTTGATGGGCTGTGGGAATACAAAGGTCAAAAGGGTATTTTTCAATCCCGCAAACATCTCACTTGGTATTGCAAGGGTTTTCCCGGTGCAGCAGAACTGCGCGATAAGTTAGCCCGTATTGATTCGGTAGAAGAAGGTCACAAATTATTAGATGGGGCGATCGCCAACCTCATTGCGCGAGATCAAGAATTTCGCATTGCCCCAGCAGAAAGTTCGGTCTTATAACGGTGTTTCAAATATTGAAAAAGGGCGTTTCCCGAAACGCCCCTACATAACTATTTTGTTAATTTGCGGAAAGCTTTATACATTTCTGGCAAGCGCTTATAAATTGCCGAAGCTTTTAGATAAATGGCATTGGGAACAGCTGGACTGCCTGAAACTATTTCCCCTGCTGCAACTTTATTATTGATGCCCGTCTGAGCCGTTGCGATCGCCCCATCACCGATGACAGCTTCATTGGCCACACCGACTTGACCGCCCAGAAGTACCTGATTACCGACTGTCACCCCGCCAGCCAAACCAACTTGTGCCGCCAAAGCGGAATTAGAACCGACAACACAACCGTGGGCAACGTGAACTAAATTATCGAGTTTCGTATCAGATTTAATGCGAGTTTCACCGACAGCGGGACGATCAACTGCCGAATTGCAGCCAATTTCCACGCCGTCTTCGAGCACCACAATTCCTGATTGTTCCATCTTGAACCAACCTGTCGGACTCGGTACAAAGCCAAAGCCTTCTGCACCAATGACTGCGCCACTATGAATCACGCAGTTATTACCAATTTTTGCTCGCTCATGAATTGTGCAATTGGCGTGGAGTAAACAGTTATTGCCAATTTCCACATTGGGATAAACTACAGCGTTCGCCATAATGCATGAGCGATCGCCGATCTTCGCGTTGGGATAAATCACAACATGAGCGCCAATGGAAACATCACTACCAACGGTTGCGGTGGGATCGATAATTGCTGTGGAATGAATGCCCGGTTCCGGTCGAAACGGCGTATAAAAAACTTTGATTACGGCGGCGAAAAGTAATCGAGGTGCTTTTGTACTGACCCAAGCAATACCCCGTTCCGAAGCTTGTTGTTGTAAATCTTTATCGTTTGGCAGCACCAGAGCTTTGGCTTCAGTTGTGCCCACCATTGCGGCAAACTTGCCCCCTTCGATGTAGCTCATCTGAGTGGCGATCGCCTCATCAACCGCCGCCACACCCGTAATATCGGGATTATCCGCCAAAGAATGATCGATAATGAGATCAGGCGGTAGCGCCTTAACAATGTCAGAAACGTTCATCGAATTTTTATCCACCAAAAATGAGCATTAATCTAAAAAAAGGACAAGGAATCTCCCTCAAAAAAGCTGCCCCTAGCCTCAATGCCGGTTTTATCGGTCTCGGCTGGGATATCAAACAGCAGGGCGGTATGGACTTTGACCTTGATGCCTCCGTATTTATGCTGGGAACGAACGGTAAGCTCATATCCGATCAGCATTTCATTTTTTACAATAACTTGACCAGTCCCGATCCCGACAAATCTGTCAAACTGATGGGCGATAATCGCACCGGAGCCGGAGAAGGAGATGACGAAGTTTTGATTATCGATTTTCGGAAAATTCCCGAAGATGTCGTCAAAATTGCGATCGCCGTTTCCATTTACGAAGGCGAAGAACGCAAGCAAAACTTTGGTTCAGTCCAAAATGCCTTTGTCCGTTTAGTAGACGTTGAGACAAAAAAAGAAGTTCTGCGCTACTCACTCCAACAGCAATTCTCCACAGAAACCGCTTTAATTATGGCGAATGTAGCCCGAGAAAACGGTGAATGGCGACTCAATGCAGTTGGTGACGGCTACCAAGGTGGCCTACAAACGCTCCTTGATCGCTTTCAATAAATAGAGTGATGTCGAAAAATTTTGAGGGTTGTTTTGAGCCTTTTTTAGGAATGTTAATCGAAGAGTACTAGGGGTTTAATCGATTTCACTACTGCGGTCAAACCTATCCTCAGCTCTCTCCAAAAGGCTACTATTTCATCTTTATTCGACATCGCTATATCTATAGTTAAATATCCTGAGATATATAGGAAAAAGCCAATTCTCTTTAGAAAATCGTTGATTTGGCCGAATTCTCCAATAAAATTGCAGTGATACAATTAAACAAATCATGGTGCTATTTACATTGGAAATATCTTTTTAGGAGAAACTTTTAAATGGCAACAGCAGACACAACTTGTTCTGTCTATCCTCACTTTAATGTTCCCCAAGAAAATCTCGAAACTTTTTTGGAGTTGTGTGAGTGTTTTGTCGAAAAAACGAAAAAAGAGCAAAAATGCCTGCATTATGGCTTTAGTGTGAATGGCTCTGAAGTCAGGTGTCGAGAAACTTACAGCGATGCCGAAGGTGTCTTATTCCACCTAGCCAATACTGGGGGAATATTAAATCAAGCCTTAAAAATTTCTGAACTTGTCCGTTTAGAAGTTCATGGTAGTGATAGCGAGCTAGAAAAATTGAAAGCGCCCTTGCAAAACTTTAATGTGCAATATTTCTCTTCAAAATACGAATTTTGGAACTGAGCCAACAGCAATTTCATTGAAGCCATATATAAAGATTTTGTAAATAGAAAGTACAGTTTTTCTTTTACATCTTCTCCATAAAAAAAGTTCAGAGGCTAAGGTGCTCCTGAACTTTTTTTGATGTTTTTTGGGGGTTACATCGAGCGTAAAAAACTAAAGAATTTAGTGAGGAAGCCCTGCAAGTTTTCATTCTCTGCATACTTCTTTTTCGAGAGTAACAAACCTGTTTTACTGTTCACTTCCGAGAGAGTGGGATAAATGTGAATGCCTGTGAGAGCAGATACGGGTAGGCGATTAGACATGGCTAAAACAATTTCTTGGATGAGTTCGCCAGCCATTTTGCCGACCATATGTGCCCCAAGGATTTCACCGTTTTTACGGACAATGATTTTATTGAAGCCGACGGTTGCGTCTTCTGCCTGGGCGCGGTCAACTTCTGCAAAAGGTAATTTCAAAACGAGAACATCGGCATAACGTTTACGAGCTTGCTCTTCAGTCATGCCTACCCGCGCTACTTCGGGGTCTGTAAAAGTCGCCCAAGGAATAACGCGATAATCAACGCTTTTTAGGAAAATGGGTAGCGGATTTAAGGCATTTTGTAGAACAGTAACGGCCTCGTAGCCTGCCACATGGGTAAATTGATAGCCGCCGATAACGTCGCCACAAGCAAAAATATTGCTGTTAGTCGTCTGAAGTTTGTCATTAACGTGGATGCCTTTTTTATCGAAATCAACGCCTGCCGCGTTGAGATTTAGAGAGTTCACGTTTGGGGTACGACCAGTTGCGACAAGGATTTCATCCACGATCGCCGCCGCTTTAGAGTCATTCTCGGTAAAGAGATGTTTTTTGCCATTAATCACTTCAACGCGTTTGAGGCGGGCTTTTTTTAGAACTTTTAATCCTTCCCGCGCAAATTGCTGTTCGACGACATCGGCTGCGTCGGGATCTTCTTTGGGCATCAGGCGATCACGGCTGGCAAATAAAGTGACTTCTGTGCCGAGGCGATGGAACGATTGACCTAATTCACAACCGATAGGGCCAGAGCCAATGACGGCGAGGGATTTTGGTTGTTCTGTGAGAGAAAAAACTTGTTCGTTTGTTAGAAAACCTGCTTCCTTTAATCCTTCAACGGGCGGAATTGCAGGGCTAGAACCTGTGGAAACAACAAAAGCGCGGGCAGTAAGTTTACGGCCATTGACCTCAAAGGTTTTATTGTCGGTAAATTGTCCACTGCCAAAAATTACTTCAACACCTAGACCTTCAAAGCGCTCCGGAGAATCGTGGGGTTCAATGGCGGCGATCGCCTTTTTGACATGACCCATTGCTTCGGTGAATTTAATCTTGGGGGGTTGAGTGTAAACTCCAACGCGGTGACCTTCTTTCACTTCGTGGGCAACCCGCGCCGCGTGAATCAGAGATTTACTGGGAACACAGCCGTACCAAAGACAATCGCCACCGAGCTTGTTTTTCTCGACAAGGGCAACCTTTGCCTTTAGCTGAGCCGCAGCACTTGCCACAACTAAACCGCCGGAACCGCCGCCAATAATGACGATGTCGTAATCTACAGCCACAATCTATAGCCCCCCTAGGGCACTTCTGCTGTTTTCATTCTGCGTGAAATTAGGTGGAATAAAACCCCAAAACTGAGATTTTCAGGAAATTTTCAACTCTCCCCCAGCTCAGGCTTAAATTCGGTGGATCTTCCTTAGTTTTCTCTCAGCTTTAGGGTTGAGGTCGATCTAAATTAAAATCCGTACAATGTCACCAGTAAAAAGATTTAGCTTCTGAAATTGATGACATTACGACGAATTTTTTATGGTGTAATCGTGGCGGCGATCGCCTTGTTAAGTATTACGTTTCGCGCCGATGCCCAACTGGTGACCAATACGGTTAATTACGAAATTGCCGGGGAATCCTTTACCGGATATGTGGCACGCAATGAAGGCTTCGGCGATGAACAGCCGATTGTTTTATTGATTCACGATTGGGATGGCCTCAATAGCTACGAAGAAAAACGCGCGGAAATGCTCGCAACCCAAGGCTACACGGTGATGGCGATCGACCTCTATGGCAGCAACGTTCGTCCCAAAACCGTGGATGAATCTCGCGCTGCAAGCGGCAAACTATACGGCGATCGCAACCTAATGCGTGAGCGTTTATTTGCAGGCTTAGAAGTCGCGAAAGAATTAGAAGGCGTTGACCCGGAGAAAGTGGCAGCGATGGGCTACTGTTTTGGTGGCGCTTCAGTCCTCGAATTTGCCCGCTCTGGCGCAGATTTAGACGGCTTTGTTTCCTTCCACGGCAGCTTAGGTTTACCCGAAGGGCAGGACTACAGCCAAACAGTAGGTAAACTTTTAGTGCTCCACGGCTCTGCTGATCCAGTCTCCGGTATGGATGAATTTGCGACCCTTGCGACTGACCTCACTGAAGCTGGTGTGGACTTTGATATGGAGCTTTACGGCGGTGTTTTGCACTCTTTCACCAAATGGGGTTCTGGTGACTATGACGCAGATGCAGATCTCCAGTCTTGGGATGAATTATTAGAATTTTTGCCGACTGTCTTTTAAGCGCTTTTCAGAGATATGGCGGTAGTTTAAATAATCGTAATGGCCGTAAGCCTTACCTTGGGTTAGCATGCCAGCCTCACCCCCTATCTGGAGAGTCCTTCTTTGTGGGTATTTAGATGGGCGGGGGATATTTTACGATGAACTTTATACGTACTTGAGAGGAATATCGACAATGGAATTAATTAATATGCTCACCGAGCAACTCGGCGTATCTGAGCAACAGGCAAAGGGAGGCTCCGGCTTACTCTTTAAATTGGCAAAAGATCAGCTCAATAATGAAGAATTTGGTCAAATTGCAAGCGTTGTCCCCCAAATTGAATCCCTCATGCAAACAGCTCCCCCCAAGGAGGATTCTGGCATGGCAGGCATGATCGGTGGTTTAGCGTCTTCTTTTGGCGGTGACAAAATGGCCGCGGTTGGCACCTTAGCTCAATTGGCTGGTGGTTTTAAATCTCTAGATCTTGACCCTAGTATGATTCAGCGGTTTGCGCCGATTATTATGACTTTCCTCAAGTCTCAGGGTGGCGAAGGTGTCCAAGAACTTTTGAAAAAAGCAATTCGATAATTGTAAAAAAAATAGGCGATCGCCAAAATAATTATCACCTTAAATATCTCAAGATTTGAATAATTAAACCATTTAAAATCTGATTAAAAATTAACAGTAGCTTGACCTTTTTTGTGACTATAGCTGCTGTTTTTTTATTGGGAATATAGGCGTTTCAGAAAATTACAAAACAAGCAAAAATCTCAAGTCCCCCTTACAAAGGGGGATTTAGGGGGATTCTGAGTCTCAGGCTTAATTGAAAAGACTGTAAGGATTTTTTCGTGATTTTAACGAGCGCGATATTTGCGCAGCAAAGCATCTAATTCAGACTTGAGGGTTTCTGTTTTTTCGTAGATGTGAGATTCAAAGTCTTCTGGCCACTGAACCGCTTCAAGTTGAGCCACTTCATCGGGCACAAACGGCTGCTCCTCCCGTTGGCAATACATACCCCAAATCGTTGCTGAAGTCATAAACCGTATAAATTCTGGAGGGATACGATCGCCTTCGATGAGGTGAGCCTTTGTTTTGAGGATGGTAATAATTTCAGCATTTTATTGGCGAAATAGCTCAATCACATCGCTGTTAATATCAGGAATTTTGCCAGCGAGCCACATCGGATAAATCTGAGAGCTGAGTTGCAGAGAAGCGTAGATCGGGCCATAAAATTCTTCCAATTGCCGCTGCCGAAACTCAAGATCTGCTTCGGTGAGCATCTGTTCTTTGTGCAGAACTTTTTCGACACTCGCTTCAATAACTTTTTCTGCCGAAAATCTCAGGAAAGCTGTTGTTCCCAAAAGACTCGCGGCGATCGCCCCAATAATTTGTCCCCATTCCATCGGTTGGTTCTGCCTGCTAACTGTGCTTAATTTTAGGCAAGAGTTTTAGAACAAATCAGGATCTTTGAATTTAGTAATATCCACCATTTTTGCCGACTCGCCACAGGTGCGGGGCGTGGGGAACAGTTTTTCAGGATTCGCTAAACCTTTCGGGTTAAAGACATCGCGCACGTAGCCCATCGTTTCGAGGTCGGCATCGCTAAACATATCGGGCATATACATTTTTTTGTCGGAGCCGATGCCATGTTCGCCGGAAATACTACCGCCCATCTCGACGCAGAGCTTTAGGATTTCACCGCCGATTTCTTCGACTTTTTCTAGTGCCCCCGGCAAGGCACTGTTGTAGAGAATCAAAGGATGCAAATTGCCGTCTCCCGCATGGAAAACATTGGCAATTTTATAACCATGGCGATCGCCGATGGCCTCAATTTCTGTTAAAACTTCAGCCAATCGAGTCCGGGGAATAACACCGTCTTGCACAAAATAATCAGGGCTCATATTACCTGCGGCGGCAAAGGCCGACTTGCGTCCTTTCCAGAGTTTCATCCGGGTTTCGAGATCGGATGCGGTGGTAATATTCCTGGCGCCTTGGGCTAAACAAATGTCCTTAACCCGTTGCTTTGCGGCGTGAACTTCGGCAGTCATCCCATCAATTTCAACGAGCAAAATCGCCTCGGCATCCCGTGGATAACAATCTAGGTTGACCACATCCTCGACGGCATTAATGCTGAAGTTGTCCATAATCTCCATGCCCGCCGGAATAATGCCTGCACTGACGATCGCCGCAACGGAATTACCTGCGTCTTCGATAGATGTGTAATCGGCTAGGAGAGTACAAATCGCCTCTGGTTTTTTGAGAATTTTTAAAGTGATTTCAGTGGCAATGCCGAGGGTTCCTTCGGAGCCGACAAATACTCCCATCAGGTCGTAGCCGGGCATTTCGGGGACAACGCCGCCGAGGGTGACAATATCGCCAGTGGGCGTTACCACTTTGAGTTGCAACACATGATTGGTCGTGACACCGTATTTGAAACAGTGGACACCGCCAGAGTTTTCGGCAATATTACCGCCGATGGAACAGACGCTTTGACTGGAGGGGTCGGGTGCATAATAAAAACCATCGCCACTAACCGCTTGGGTGACCCAGTTATTGATCACACCAGGTTGCACAGTAATTTGATGATTGTCGTAGTCAATATCAAGAATATTACGCATCCGCGCCGTCACGATTAAGATGCCATCTTTTAGGGGTAACGCACCGCCCGATAACCCTGTCCCTGCTCCCCGCGCTACCCAAGGGATATTTTGGTCATGACAAAATTTGGCGATCGCCGCAATTTCTTTTGTTGTTTTTGGCAGTACCACGAGAGCCGGACGCTGACGATAGGCACTGAGACCATCACATTCGTAGGTCAAAATTTCTTCTTTACGCCGTACCACCCCATCACGACCCACAATCTCCACAAGGCGTTTCTGCACCCATCGCCAATCAGTTTTTGTCTTTGTCGGAGGGGCGATCGCCTGTGCCATGATTTTCGAGGAGCTTAGCAAAATAAATAGGCCTTGATTTTAACTTTCTCCCCCAGCAAACTGAAACATTTGCTACAAAAATTTCACGGTAACTTAAGAAATTGGCGATCGCCCAACCCATCCCAAAATTCGTCGCCGAATAGAGCTAATTACACCTAGCACTCAATAATTTAGACAAAAATGACTCAAGTTAAAAAGTAGCAGGATGCTTTTCCTTCGGCAGCCACGTTTTCAACAATTCTTGGAGAGCATTTAATCGAAAGGGTTTGGATAAATAGTCATTCATGCCCGCTTGAATGCATTTTTCGCGGTCATCGACCATCGCATTAGCCGTGATGCCGATTACAGGTATCTGCAAATCATGCATTCTTTTGTAGTCTCGAAATCGGCTGGCAATCTCATAGCCGCTGGCACCCGGTAACTGACAGTCCAGCAAAATCACATCGTAAGTGGCAAAGGTTGCCATCCTCTCAATCGCAACGAGGCCATCCTCAATGATTTCACACTCTAAACCTATTTTTTCTAGCATTTTTTGGGCTAGCGTTTGATTCAGCGGATTGTCTTCGATTAAAAGTACTTTTGGCGATTTATTTTGCGGTTGTTCTAGTTCAGCAAGACCCATCTCGTCTTGGGCATTACTGTAGTCAACCACCTGAAACGTCAGAGAGACAAAGAAATTTGATCCGACACCCACTTCACTTTCTAGGCCGATTTCGCCTCCCATCAGGTGGGTTAGCTTACGACAAATGGTTAAACCAAGACCCGTACCTTGGTATTGTCGATTCATCGCGCCATCGACTTGGGTAAAGGATTCGAAAATATTATCTTGATGTTCTTGGGGAATCCCAATCCCTGTGTCCTTAACGCTAAAGCGCATGGTTATTTGATCTGGAGCCGCGTTGGCATTGGGTTGTTGTTTGGCAGAAATGCTAATGAAACCTTTCTCTGTAAATTTGATGGCATTACGAACGAGGTTGATCATGATCTGCTCTAGACGTCGGTAACAGCCGCAAACAATCGGTAATTGCGGTTCAATATCGAGATTTAAAGTTAAGCCTTTCTCGACCGCTGAAGATGAGAGTAGTTGGTAGATTTTGTTGAGGGTGTCGGTGATGGAAAATTCTTCTTCTTCGATTTTTAGCTGTCCTGCTTCAAGCTTCGATAGATCAAGAATGTCATTAATGATTTCAAGAAGTTGTTCGCCGCCGTAATTAATTGATTCTAAATAGCCTTTTTGTTCTGTATCTAGCTCCGTCATTTCTAGAAGCTGCGTAAATCCTAAAATCGCATTCATTGGGGTGCGAATTTCGTGACTCATATTCGCCAAAAATTCACTTTTCGCGACGCTAGCCGTTTCTGCTTTTTCGAGGGTTTTCTGGAGGGTAACTTGGGATTGTTTTAAAACTGCGAAAATCAAACTATGGCGCAGATTGGCGATCGCCCGAATTTCGATGGGCTCCCAGGGGATACTCCGCTCCTTGACGGACTCCTGCCACAGTAAAAAGGAAGTGCGGGGGGTTAATGCGGTTAGGTCATCGGCATCTTGGGGAATGATGCTCTCTTGGGGGTGACCGCTCCACTTAACGGTATAGGTTTGGGGTAGTCGAAACCATGCTATCTGACAAAAAATATCTTCAACGCCGATGGTGCTGACAATTGCGCCCCCAAAGGATTGTGTGAATTGTGCATCGTGCTGGAAATCACGCTCTAATGCATCAGTGACAAACAAGTCGTTGTTATGTTTTTGGCGGACTTCATCTAAAAAGGCGATCGCTTCACTAGGGCTAGGGACAGTGCCAGCGGTGTGCACTTCATCGCCAAAGCGAATCACGCAACCATCGGCTAATACCAACTGGAGCAACTGTTCACGACTCTGGCAAAGCTGCGCTAAAAAATGTTCGGGAGAATTGACGAGATTACTGCGAATACGGGTCTCAATGGCTTCGATTTGATTTTCATAATGCTGAAACTCCTGTTGTTGCTTCATCACCACCTCAAGGGATGCCACATTTCTCAGCAGTTCACAAACCTTGCGTATTTGGGGATTGAGCCATTGGGGAGTATTACTATGGGCGGCGATCAAACCCCACAAATGTTGTCCATCGGTAATGGCGATCGAGCAAGAGCCACGAACATTATTCATATTCGTTAAGTACTGACAGTGGCATGGACTTGGGGCACGGAGGGTCATATTGCCAATCGCAAAACTTCCTTCGCCACACATAGCAACCGGGGATGCTAGCGTATCGCCGATGAGGCTAATGCCCCGCTCCGCAAAGAGGGATCTTGCTTGGGTTGGAATATCTGTAGCGGGATAATTTAAACCGAGGTAGGATTCTTGCCCTTCAGAAAGGATTTCCGCCTGAACGACCCCTGTGCCATCTTCCTGAAATTGGTACAACATCACTCGGTCGTAGCCAAGAATATCTGCAAAAATCTGACAGAGAACATCGTAAAGTTCATCTAGGTCAGAGGTTTTACGGATTTTTAGGATGCCGTCTCCCAGCTGGGTATAAAGTTCCTCTAGCATTTTGCCAGAGGGGGCCAGAAATGGCTCTAGACCTAAAAATAGTTTGTCGTCGTGGCAATAAAATTCTCCCAGTAGTTGTTGGGAGAGAGAGGACTGATCACCATTATTTTTTAACGTTAATGGGTAGGGATTGAGGGTACGGATTTTGGCTGGGTCGGCGATCGCCTCTGTAATGTCTTGAATATTTTGTGGTGTAAATAAAGATTCTAAAGATTGTCCGAGAAGATGTTCTGCACTCTCTCCCAGATATTCCGGCGCATTTTCGCTCACCTGTAGAACGACAAACTCTGGTAACTGTACTACCAGTAGACAGCCTGTATTTTGAATGTGCTCTAGGTGAAGAAGGGACTCACCATAATTAAACTCGTTGCCGATGGCGGCTAGCTTTTCACGCCAAGACACAGAGCTTTGAGTACCTGAGACTAAGTTTAAAGGGGTCATTATTCCAGTATTCCGCTAATCTGGTGTGAACTATTTTCGTTTCTTCCCATTCTGTTGTCTGACTAGCCAAACTACCTTAACGCTAGAAAATAAACGAGAAACTCAAATACTAAAAAAAATATTATTATCGACTGATTTTAGCATTGAGAAAAGAAAAAAACATTCTTTTGATAGTTGCGTTTGATACAAAAAATCCCCTTTGTTTGGGGCGTTACATTGATCCTACTTGACTTTTAAAGGCCTTGTTCACGCGGGGATAATGAAAATAAATTAAGAATAAATAAACAAATTTGATCGGTATGTCGTTCCATATGAAAAAGAGCCGAATTGCAATAACTCAGCTCTTTTTGCTTTATGAAAACAAAACTATTGTGCCCATAAAGGAATGTCCGAAATTAGGTTGTGTATTCGGCATTAATGCGAACATAGTCGTAGCTAAGGTCGCAACCCCACGCTGTCCCGGCCCCTTCGCCGTCGCCAACGGAAACAGAGATTAGAACAGTATCATCAACGAGGTATTCGCCAGCGGCACGATCTTTGAGGTATTGACTCGCGGCATCGCGATCAAATTGGAGGGGTTGGCCTTCATTCATCAGTTGGATATCGCCGAGGGAAATTTTTAATTCTTCCTGTTTGAACGTTACTCCGGCACGACCTGAAGCTGCCGCAATTCTGCCCCAGTTGGGATCGCGACCAAAAATAGCGGATTTAACTAAAGAAGATCCGGCGATCGTCCGGGCAATTTTTCGAGCGGAAAGATCATCGATAGCACCCGACACTTGGATTTCCATTAGACAGGTTGCGCCTTCGCCATCGCGGGCAATGGATTTTGCCATGTACTGACAAACTTCTGTGAGCATTGCCTCTAGCTTTTTCGCATTGGGAGAATCGGCCTCGGTAATTGCTGTTGTGCGGGATTGCCCATTAGCCATCGCAATAATGCAGTCGTTGGTACTGGTATCGCCATCGACGGTAATTTGGTTAAAACTTTTATCGACAGCGCGGGAAAGCATTGCTTGCCAAAGTTGGGTTGATACCGCCGCGTCGCAAGTGACAAAACCAAGCATTGTCGCCATATTCGGGTGGATCATGCCGGAACCTTTACAGATGCCGCCAATCCGTACAGGGCGATCGTCAATCATTGTCTCAAGGGCGATCGCCTTAGTGACGAGATCTGTGGTGATAATCGCCTTGGAGGCATCGTCACCTCCTTCCGGGGAAAGCGCTTCAACAACTTGGGGGATGCCAGAACGCATCGCATCCATTTTGAGCTGTTGGCCGATTACGCCTGTAGACGCAATTTGTACCGCCTGGGGCGCAACGTTTAATTCTTGGGCAACGAGTTCGGCGCACTCGACGGCATTAGCCCAACCCTCTGCACCTGTTGCTGCGTTCGCCTGACCGGCATTACAGAGGATGGCACGGCTACTAGCTTTTTTGTTGAGCTGCTGACGGCAATAATCAACGCAGGCGGCACGAACTTCTACTTGGGTAAAGACCCCAGCGGTAATCGCCTCAGTATCAGAAACGATGAGCGCTAAATCCGGTGCGCCTGATGGCTTGAGTCCTGCTGTGATACCTGCTGCACGAAAGCCTTTGGGGGCGGTTACACTACCTGAAATTTTCTGCCAATCTGCCATAATCTTTGCCATCACCTTGAAAAGAATTCACCAAATTATACTAGGGCATGCAAAGGCTAGTCTGTTATCTGTTTCAGGGCGATCGCCGCCGTTGCCATTCCCATTTTTGTAACGGGTGGCTGTTTCGATCAAAATTTTCTTAAGATACAACTCAGGCGATCGCCGACAGGGACCAAGAATCGAGGAGAAATAGCCGCCTAGAACTGTGGCATTTCACACCGAAAAAGTTTAAACGCAATCTACCAAAACATCATTGAAAAACTGCTTTTTAGCATTGGCAGTTGTAGAAAAAATCAAGTCTGTTGATCTTTGAATTTATAGGCTGAGGATTTGCTCTGAAAACTTATTTTCTTGCTGTAAGGAAATAAAAATGTGCTGGTAAAACCGTTGGTAATTCTTGATTGAAATGAACCCTTTTAACAAATTTTTTGTTGTCCTTGGATTAGGAATTACACCGTTTTATGCCTGTGTTGTTCGGGCACAACCTGTCATTGAAACAAATAATACGACGCAAACACAGGTTAATGAATTAGTACCGGGTCAGTTTGTGATTAACGGCGGTGTTGTTTCACGAGACGGTAAAAATCTATTTCATGGTTTTGACTCGTTTAATCTCGATGCCAATCAAGCCGCCATTTTTCTAAATTCTCCCAACGCCACCAATCTCTTCTCAAAAATTTCTGGGGGAACACCGTCTTTCCTTGATGGTTTAATCGGCGTTACCCAAGGTAATCCAAATCTATATTTCATCAACCCTGCTGGCATTATCTTCGGGGAAAATGTGCAGCTAAATGTGCCCAATGCTTTTATCGGAACGACGGCAACAGGATTAGGTTTTGACGGTGGCTGGCTCAATGTCGTGGGCAGTAGCGATTTTACAAATTTAGTGGGTGAACCCTCGAAATTTGCGTTTAATGCCAATGGCACTGTGGGCGATATTTTGGTGCAAGGTAATTTAGATATTTCCGCCGGAAATCTTGGCTTGATTGGGGGGAGAGTGCAAGGCGATCGCCGCATTAGTACGCCAGAGGATTTAGTCATTACGACAGCGGTTAATCAGGATGTGATTCAGCTGCGGCAACCGGGCAACCTCCTCAGTTTAGAGCTGGATAAAAATAGCTTGGATTTGGGTAATTCTCTTGATTTTTCAGTAAGCCAGTTACCCCAATTACTCACCGGGTCGGGGGACATTAATCTCAATGAAGTCTCTGCAAAATACGGCATTATCGCAGCAGATGGTCAACTGGCTCTTAATAATAGTGATCTTCAAACAGATGGGCATTTAGCCCTGTTGGGACAAGGCATTACCGCAAATCGAACAACCAGTAATAGTGGTTTAAACCAACTCCTGATTAGCGGTGAACTGGCAGAGATTTATCAAACACAAAAGCCTTTTCTAGAGGCGATCGCCAACAAAATAAATTTCACGATTGAAGCTGATGGGATTGATGGTGCGCCAATCATTGTTACGGAAGATTTAATCGATAATATTGCTGCCACACCACTAAATGGTTCAGAAATCAATCTAAAAAATAGTGAGTTTACTGGACAAAATATTTATATTCTCGGTGAAGATATCAATATCCAAGAAGGTGAACTAAATACGAGTCAAAGTCTTGTTTTAGATGCAAACAATATTCTGCTGCAAAATACACGCTTAACGGCTGCTAACAACATAAACATTTCAGCTCAAGATAGTTTAGTCCTAGAAGATATTCCTGATCGTTTTAGGGGGGATAATTTTAGTTCTAATCAACCACTAAAATTGATTGCTGGTAATAATCTTTCGCTCAATAGTGAGGGAATATTACGGGCGATCGCCCCCAAGACAGATTCTATTTTTCAAGCAGGAAATCAGATTGCTATTAACAGTACAGGTACAGATATTGAACTACTAGGCAATTTTACTAGTGGTGGGAGCATCGTTGTCGGCGATCGCACGAATACTAATATTTTGATTGAAGGGGGAACATGGCAAGCAGCGCAAGATATTTCCTTTGTGACCAATGGCGATATTCTCATGCGAGATTTCCATGAAAGTGCAGGTCAAAACTATGGTGAGTTTCAATCGCCATTGACTATTGATGCTGACAAAATCAATTTAGATGGCAATAACACAGTCGAAGTTTATCTTGGTGAAAATTCCAGCTTAAATAGTACTCAGACTTTTGAAATTGTTGACGCTAAAACAGTAAGACTTATTGGCGATATTCAGTCTCAAGGCAGCATTATTCTTGCCGCTGAAAATGTTGATATTGGCATAAGCAGTAATATTTTCCTGACAGCGAGTTCTCTTACAAGTCGTGCCCGCGCTTCTAATGCTGAACTGTTAGAGAGAACTTACTTTGGGAGTAGCTTAATTGCCAAAGATGATATTAATATCTCTGTAACTCAAAGTCTTACTATGAGTGATTTTGAGCAGCACTCTCTCACACTACAAGCTAACAATATTAATTTAGAAGCTGGTGGCATCACCATTGACAGTATAGAAAGCGCTGATTCTCAATTAAAAGCGATGAATAATGTGACTATTTCTAGTAGTAATGATATTGGTGGTCGTCCGGTGATTGCAGCAGGCAACCAAATTCGTTTTACTGCACCAGAATTAGACTTTAAAGGAGGTAGTCTTGATGCTAGTCAACAGATTGTTTTTGAGATTCCAGATTCCTTAACATTACAGTCTTTTATTGAGCTTGGTGGTAGTCGCAGCTTTACGGCGATCGCCCCGACTATTTCCTTTGCACCGAGCAATAATATAGATATTAATTTATATCGTTCTGATGGTTCTTTCATTCGCACTGTGAATGATTTTGATTTGCGCGCCAGCAATAATATTCACCTCGCTGGAGAGATTGCTACTCAGGGAGATTTTTCTGTTGTTGCTGGTAATAATTTAACTGTTTCTCAAGGGGATTTTACGGGGACAAATCTAAGTCTAATTGCCGGTAATCAATTAACTATTGAAAGTGTTCAAGGAACTATTGGTTCGAGTGCGTTATCTGTGCCCCTACGACTTATCACGCCGGGAAACACAATTCTAAGGGGAGATAATGGCATTTTTATTCAGGCTAATAACGCTGATTCTGTGAATCAAAGTGGTGGTGACATTACCTTAATTAGTGATGGTGATATCGTTGGGAATTTAATTTTTCGAACAGCAAAAGATTTTGTGGTACAGGATTTAAATGGTCAACTAACGGATTGGCAAGGCACAGTAGAACTAACGGATACTCGTGGTAATCCTATTTACAATGTTTATGTTGATAACGGCATCGAAACGCCCATTGGTCGGGCAAATCTGACGCAGGTTTTTGCGGATGGCAATATTGAATTTAAAGAATTTACCGGGCGATCGCTAATCTTAGAAGCCGGAGAAAATATCACCGCCGAACGTATCAATATCGATGTACCCCTCGCCTTTGGCTATGGCAACTCTGATCCCGGCGTGCGCATCAAAAATGCCCCAGATGTTTTGCTGTCCCTCGTGGGCGGAAAGAATCGCCTTACTCCGGATAACTCGATCAATCTTTCTGCCACGTCACCACCAGCAAATTTCATCACGCTAAATCCCAGTGCTTTTAATCCGGCTCTAACATTGCGGGGCAGCTTCGCTGATAATCGCACCGCTCCTGGTGAACTCGTCTTAGGAACTATCGTAGGTGCTGAAACCGAGCCACTTCCTACGCCTGTTTTCTTTGCTGAGGCTGGTCAATTACTGGGAGCTTTGAGCATTAATGATCCCACTGTGCTCAATAATCCGTTTCGTCAATTCGATACGGTGGAAGATGGCTCAATTATTGATTCTGCGCCGCAGCCCGGTGGCACAGCTCCCGGTGATTTTGCGTTGAGTGCGCCCCAAGTGCGTTCTCTACTCAGTGATACTGGCGGCGGCAACTTGGTGACCTCTGCTATTGCCCTCAAAGCAGCGGAAAATTCTATCAGTTCAAGCTCTAGCAATGCCGCCACATCATCTAATGTCAGTCCTTTTGATAGTGGTTTAGGGCAAGATTTACGAGGATTACCTGCTAATACGACGGAGGCGATCGCCGCCCCAGATACCGCCGAGCCATCATCGCTGCAAACAGCCCAATTGTGTGGGGAAAACTTACCAGAAGAGACAGGCGAAAGTACCTTTATTTGTCAGCGTCAAAATCTGCAACTGGCGCGAAAAGTTGGCGATCGCCCCACAGAACTCCAATCCTTGGGCGAACTGGGTTTTACCTATGCTCAAAACAATCGATATGTAGAAGCTCTGGAACGTTATGAAGAACGTTTAGCCTTGGCCGAAAATCTGGGTGATAATCTGGCACAAGCGGATAGCTTGCAGGCGATCGCCCTGATATACAGTGCTTTGGGAGACTATGATGCTGCGCGAGAAACGAATAGTCTGGCGCAAAATTTTGTAGCAACATTGCCTGAAGATACCAAACAATTAACGAAGCTTCAGCAGGCGATCGCCAGCAATGCAGGGTTTTTGGCCTATGCCCAGCAAAATTATGGTGCAGCGGCAAAACAGTATGAAAAAAGCCTAGAATTGGCGCGACAAAATGGTGATGTTACAGCAGAAATTGAGGTATTAAATCAGTTGGGATTGACCTATTTTCAGCAAACGGATTATCAGTCTGCACAAGCCACCCAAACCCAAGCCCTCCGCCTCGCGAAAACCGCAACACCCGCAGATGAATTGCGTGCCTATGAAGGGTTGGCGATCGCCGAATATGCCCTAAAAAATTACGATGCGGCCATCACTTATTTCACAAAATCTTTGGGGTTAGCGGAACAGCTGGGCGATCGCCATGCCAAGGCGAGAAGTTGGAGTGCATTGGGGGATGCTCAATACAAAACCCAACAAAACGAAGCGGCGATAAATTCCCTCAAAAATGCGATCCAGCTTTGGGAAGATCTGCGGGCGGATTTAGGTGAACAAGATTTATTCCGCGTGTCATTATTTGAAACCCAAGAAACCACCTACAGTACCCTTCAAGAAGTTTTGCTGGAAACAAATCAAGTGGCAAAAGCTTTGGAAGTAACAGAACGGGGGCGATCGCGCGCCTTTGTGGAATTGTTAGATCGAGGCTTAGCACCTCAAGCAAAAACCCAAGATATTGATGCGCCGGACATTGCCCAGATGCGCCGCATTGCCAAAGAGCAAAACGCAACATTGGTGAGTTATTCTGTGAGCCGACAAGTCGTAGAAAGTGGCCGTCAACGGGAATTAGTGGAATCTGACCTGTGGATTTGGGTGATGCAACCCGACGGGACTCTAGATTTTCGTCGCCAAGATTTAACCGCTTTACAACAACAACGGCTGACCATCTCCGACCTCATTTCTGATAGTCGCTGTTTTGGGGATATAGCTTGTATTCGCCGCAGCCAATTGCGCCGTAGTAACCGAGGTTCAGCTCGTTCTGGTAATAGCAATGACAATGTTGATCCGAGCTTGGCACAACTGCATGAATTATTAATTGCACCCATTCAGGATTTATTGCCCAACACCGCCGAGGAAGAAATCGTTTTTGTGCCCCATCGCTCTTTGTACCTTGTGCCCTTCGCTGCTCTGCAAGATCAAACTGGCCGTTATCTCATTGAAGATCACACCATTCGTACTGCGCCATCCATCCAAGTACTGGATCTAACTCGCCAACAACGACAACAAGTTTCAGGCGAAGGCATCACCATCGTGGGTAATCCCACCATGCCCGCTGGCCTCGATCAATTACCCGGCACTACTAAAGAAGCTCAGGCGATCGCCAATCTTTTCGATACCGAGTTCATTACCGGGGATGATGCAACACCAACTTTAGTTACCCAAACTATCGAAAATAGTCGCTTTGTTCATTTGGCAACCCACGGATTATTGAGCGGTTATAGTGATGAACCAGAGAAAATACCAGGGGCGATCGCCTTGGCTCCCACAAAAGCCGATAATGGTTTTCTGACTGCCAGCGAAATTTTGGAATTGCGACTCAATGCCGAGATGGTGGTGCTCAGTGCTTGTGATACTGGGCGAGGCGCTATTACCGAAGATGGTGTGATTGGTTTGTCGCGGTCATTTATGGGAGCTGGCGTTCCTAGCGTTGTGGTTTCCCTCTGGCAAG